>CAZWGG010000825.1:0-2595 GCA_964633305.1 uncultured Bacteroidales bacterium | reverse complement strand
AACGTCCAAAACCATCGTATTCATAGAATATGGTTTGGCCACGTTGGTCGGTTTCTGAGGTTATGCCTATGAGGGGGGAGTATGTGTAAAAGGTAACCATACAATTAGGATCATTTAAAAGGCTTTGGAGTTGTCCATATAAATAATCCCTGTCTGTTTTTATGTTATTATAATCTGTTTCTCCCAGGAATTCATGGTTACTTATATTATTCCTTATTGTTATGGGGATATCATTATAGGCCTTCCCTTCGATTTTTACAACAGGATAGGTTTGGTTGTATCCCCAGATATAACAGGTTGACAGGTCGTTGGTCTTATGAACTTCCGAAATACGTCCGTTATCTGTATAAGAGTCATATACCAACCGTTCTTCCATTGTTGATGACAGCGTATTTAGTTTTGACACTATACTTGGTAAATACAAATAACTACCAAAGTTGTCGTATTCAGTATGGATTTTATCTGTTAATATATCATTTACATAGACTTCTTTGTCTATAATCGGAGAAATGATATGATAATCATTAACCATTGTTTTATATATATCAGTGCTAATATAATCATGAGGATATGAATATGACGTTCTAATTAGTTTTAAATCGGATCGTTCTTTAATATGCTCTTTTATTAATAAATTATCAAAATTATACGTAAAAACATTTGTCGATGATAATTTTTGGTCATCAAAATAGTGAGTTACATTAGTGCTATCCAAATGTTTCCAATCTATATAGTAATAATAATTCAATGGACCATCATATTGATAATCTACTTGAGCTTCTGTTTCAGCTGCATCAGGATAACATAGATCAGTAACAGTTCTTAACCTATTTAACTTGAATCCTCTTACAGACGACATATTATCAATACTATAATAATTTGTTTCTTCTAATACTTTTTTGTACGTATCATCATCTTCTTTTTTATAGATTGTTTTCTTTTTTAGTTGTCCTCTCTTCCAACTGTTTGAAATTATTGGCACTTCGTCTCCATAGTCATCATCACTGGCTACATCGAACTCATATGCAGTATACCCTATATCGTTGTCTTCATCATCCTTGTCATACACTTGTACATATTGGTAATTCACTGAATTAGAATACTTACCTGATACTTCGTTTGAATAACCGAATCGTGTTTTTGTAATATCTACTATACAATTTCCTCCTATTAAAGATTCCCCATAGGTATATGTATCTTTAACAAAATACTTCGTTTTTGAATTATTAAGTACTCCACTTGATCTTTGTGTTTCAGGTACTAAATAAGAAAAATCTTTTTTCAGAAGCTGATTACCAGATGCATCTTGATTTGTTATACTTTTGATCCTCAATCCTCCTATGGGGTAATTATATTGATCGGCATAATAATTAGGAGGATTAGTGGCATCATAATTTATATATGCATAACCACATACATTACCACAATTCCTATAGATACGAAGTGTATATGTACCTACTACCAAATGAACAGTCATTGACTCTTCTTCATCAATATTCAAAGAGCTAATTACAACAGGATCAGTACCTGAACATGAAAGTGTTATAGAACCTTCATCACTCTTGTTGCAAGCATTATCAGTATCATCCTCCATATATAATTTATAATACATTGTAACATCTTGTTCGACGTAAATATTAAAAGTAACAGATGAGGTTGTTAATGAAGCTGATACAAAATCGTCATCATGATCAAATTCACTTGTAGCATCTAAACCACATTGAGCTACATCTATTTGATAATCATAACTGTAGGCTACAGGCTCAGCAGCTCCATATCTATTTATTTCCCAATCGAAAATTGTTTTTCCTTTTGTAGGATATTGAATTGATTTTAAAGACCAGGTAGTCATTTTATCCTCATTGCAATTTCTATTGGCACCACCTAAAACTACTGAACTTGAACTATATCTATATTCTCTGGTAGCCTTAAACGCAGGAATAGGAGTAATATTAGTTTCTCCATTATAATAGCCCCAATAATCTGTAGAATATGAATATTTTTCCGGGAATTCATCTCCATTGTAGTCAAACACAGCAATAACAATTGATTTTTCATTACAAACTTTTGTAATGCTATCTAATTTGAGTTTAATTAATTTGTAATTGTCTGACTCATTTCCTCCAAAATAAGAATAATTAAAAACATATCTCTCAATCTCTTCATAACTATCATCGCTTTTTAGTTTTTCAATTACTATAGCATCTAGCTTTTTTGCATTATCACATACAAGAGCATCATCTTCAACTATACAAACGGAATTAATATCATATCGATCGGATACATTAAACCTCACCCGACCATTACTAAAGTTGATATACAAAGGTTTTATCGCTTTAACTTTGTAACATGTTGAACTTGCAGTCAATCCTTTTAATGTACTTGAATATGAAGTTCCACTTTGAGTATTTATAACTCCTTGGTAATATCCTATTGTATAGTTTTGTATTGTTCCATCATCTTGATAGTCGAAATCAATAATATCACTTCTATTTGAAGAAACAATACTTTCTACATGCCATGTTGAGAAGTAAGGTAGATAATCACTTTTAGGTATAACTGTTGTTTCATCCGCATGAGTATCTGAAAAATAAT
>CAZWGG010000824.1:0-2596 GCA_964633305.1 uncultured Bacteroidales bacterium | reverse complement strand
TAAGCTGTATCTATTAATACTATTGAATCATGAGTGAAAGTGGCTATTTTATGTCCGTCTGTTGCAAATTCTATTTTATTATATGAACCACTGGTAGTTAAACGTATTAATGTATCATCATTAAACGTAAATAATAATCTATCAGGTATCTTAAATTCTATACTACTATGTCCCGAACCGCCTCCACCAAAAGTTAAAGGATAACCGGTAATAACAGGATAATTACCACCAACAAGTGTAAATGCACTAGAACCAGCAATTGCATTAGTTCCTGAACCGTAAGCCACTTGATTAGTTGCAATAGAACCGGAGAAGGTTCCACTATTATCATCAACATAATCTCTAACCCACGGACGAGTTGCAATCGTATCATTAGCATATACCAAATAACTTCCGTTCCATATAAGTGAAGTACCAACTGCATTTAGTACCATAGATGATCCAGCCCATCCTAAATAACAATTACTGTATGACATAAAAGGAGATGACCCTGTAACCAGGGATAAATTATTGAATAATACGGTATCTTCATCAGATGAACTATTAGCTAAATAAAGTTTATGAAGTCCAGATTCTGTTATCTGCCACCCATTGTCTGTATAAATATTATCAGGTCTAATACCTCCTATACCACTCCCTTTTTCAAAATCAAGTATATAATTACCTGTATTAATATTTGTGTTCTGTGTCAACGAACCTCCAAGTAAAATATTACTTCCTGATTGAGATAAACCATTCGTATATGATAATGAAGTCCCTGCTAATTGAGCAAGTGAATATGTTCCACTTGTCGGTGAATAGAAATATAATTGTGTACCTATTTCAACAATAGTACTGTTGTTATCCCAATAAATCTGATTATCATCCATAAACATATTATTAGCCAATGTCAGAATACCTCCGGTTCCTGAATTACCAACTGTAATCGCATTGATTTCCAGCTCTAAGGCTGTTATACTATCTAATATTGAATTACCATCTACCTCAAATTTAGCTAAAGGAGAAGTTCCTCCTATCATTAAACTATCCGTAGTAGAAGTAGGGTATATATAATTTCCTACTTTTGTCCATCCAGCCGCTCCTGTTATTTCACTCCTTAACTGAGCTACTGAGTCACCAAGTTCATCTCGTATACTATCTCCTACCTCAAAGGCATAATCCATTATAACCAATCCTGGCATCTTTTTATCAGTCGTTCCTTTATCTACGGACCAAAGAAGATCCGTAGCTTCTAAATCGGAATCAACTGGTTTATTAGTTAGTTTCCCTTGCCCAAAGCAGGATACTGCTAGAAACAAGACGTTTATAAAAATTAATATTTGTTTCATTTATTTATTTAATTTGTTGGTTCTACATATCCACTACTATCTGTCCATTCTACATATCCACTACTATCTGTCCATTCCATCCAACCTTCACTATGACCTTCACTTGCCTCCTCTATATTCTGATCAATTTCAAGCAATGTAATATCTGCAATTCCAGATTTCACATCATAATTAGACAATTCATTTATGATAAATATCCTACCATCAGATGTTTGGTATCTTGCTCCTATATCAAATTGACCTATCATTTGACCTGTTAACCTCCAGCGATTCTTATTATAAACTAAATTGATTTCTTCCGTAAGTAAATAAATCATTGATTTATATAAATCTTCATCTTGTCTTTTCCATGAAAAAGTAGGGTAATAGTAAGAACCATTTTTGTAATATAAACCTCCGGAATAAACCAGACTTTCAAGACCAATAGAAGGTAAATCTCCAAGATTAATTGTTGATTCAAAATCTTCTTCATTATCAGGATCTACGGACCATGTTTGTGTTTGTTCCTGTGGAAAATCATCATATATATTTAAAAATTCAATCCCTACATTTTTTAAGATTATATATTCTGTGAAAAATCCAGTAGCTCCAAAAGGACTACCTATCCTTATAGATAAACCCCCTAATTCGCCATAATTAGGTAATAAAGCCTCTACTTCAAAACTAAAATTTTGAAAAGCAATAGTATCTGCTTCTTCTTCATAATCAGCAATAAAATACATCCATGTATTTTCAACAGCATTAGAAAAAACAGGAGGATCTAAATTTTTATGTAAATGGTACTGACGTATTCCATATATATCAGTAAGTAATTCAGAACCAGATAAAGTTACTTGCACAGGTAAAGTGAGAGGATGTAAGGATATGAATGAAATAGTAAACTTTATTTTTCGATAAGGTAAATCAGAAAAATCAGGTAATTTGAAACTTTGGTAGATGAAATTATGAATATCAATAGAAGGCTTGGAATCAATCTGTAAGAGGTTTATTCCTTTTGTAGTATAGAAATTATTTATCTTATGTAATCTACTGTGAATTTCTAAACCAGATAATGTCCAGATTGAAGGTACATGATCATTTTGAACAAAATATTTACACTCATTATTATTTACAATATTTTCTTTCAACAAATAATTTTGAGTGATTTTTATATTTCTATATGTTTTTGATACTTTTCTTTTCTGACTTAGATTAATAAATACATTTAAATCATATAAGTTAGTTGATCCTTTTATCAATATTTTATTATCTACTTCCCTTTTTGAATC
>CAZWGG010000823.1:0-2597 GCA_964633305.1 uncultured Bacteroidales bacterium | reverse complement strand
ATTTTTGCCTGAAACACTTTATGCATTTTTGACAATAGTATTGTAGCCTTTAGTGATTCCCCTCCTATTTCAAAAAAGTTAGTATTTACGCCAATAGTATTGGGGGGAATATCCAACACTTCTTCCCAGATTGTTGCAAGTTTTTTTTCAGAAGGATTTCTTGGGGCAATATATTTTTTAGTCAAATTAAATTCGGGATCTGGTAATAATTTTCGATCAAGTTTACCGTTATTATTCAACGGCATTCGAGGTATTTTGATAAAAAAAGCCGGGACCATATATTGAGGTAAAAAACCTGACAGATATTTTTGTAATTCCAATGAAGAAATTTCTTTATCAGATATATAATATGCACAGATATAGCTGTTGTTATTTTTTCCTTCTCTTAAAATTACCGATGCTTCTTTAATATCCTTATATTTCAATATATTGGTTTCAATTTCCCCGAGTTCAATTCTATATCCTTTTAACTTAACCTGGTTGTCTATTCTTTCAATATATTCTATGTTACCATCAAATTTTAATTTGGCTAAATCCCCGGTTTTGTACAATTTTTCTTCAATATTATAAGGATTTGTTACGAATTTTTCGTGAGTCAATTCAGGCTTATTTAAATAGCCTCTTGCTAAACCTATACCTTCAATACATAATTCTCCTTTTACACCAATTGGTTGAATTACACATTTCTCATTAATAATATAAAGCTTTATATTATCAATAGGTTTTCCTATTGGAATATTGGAATACGACTCATCTACAGAACAATCAAAGTATGATACGTCGACTGTTGCTTCTGTAGGGCCATACAAGTTGGCCAGTTTGGTTTTTGCTTTACCTGATATCACGTTCTTAAACAATTCAAAATGAGAAGTTTTTAAAGCTTCACCACTAACAATAATTTGCTCAAGAAACTTTAATGCCGAGGTAACCCCGGTACTTTTACTATTAAGATAATCAAGAAAAGTATGTAGCATTGATGGGACAAAATGCATAATTGTAATGGTATACTTTTTAACGGCGGTAATTATTTTTTCCGAATCTTTCTCTTCACCTTGATTAAGAAAAACGACTTTAGCGCCTACTAATAAATACCAAAATAACTCCCAAACAGAAACATCGAATGTATAAGGTGTTTTTTGTAATATTACGGAATGTTTATTTAAAGGATATTTTTTTTGCATCCAGTTTAGCCTGTTAACAAGAGATATATGCTCAATCAAGGTTCCTTTAGGAGTTCCAGTAGATCCCGAAGTATAAATTATATAAGCTAAACTTCTCGAATTATTTTGTGAAACCAAATTTTCATTACTGAATTTATTAAAGGAAAAAATGTCCATATCGAAATATTCGAATTGAATATTTTTCTTTTCAATTAGTTTCTTGTTACTTAAAAAGGCCTTTAGGCTACTATCACTTAGTATATAATGAATTCTTGACAGCGGATATTCTATGCCAATAGGAAGATAGGCAGCCCCAGCTTTTATTATTCCCATTAACGTGATTATCATTTCTATTGATCTTTCAAGAAGAACTGCAACAACGCTATTTGTAATAACTCCCTTTTCTCTCAAAAATGCGGCAAGTTGATTTGATCTCTCATTTAAAGCTTCATAAGTAATATGTATATTCCCACTCACAGCTACGATATGATTAGGAGTTTTATTAGCTTGTATTTCAAATAACTGGTTTATAGTTTTATTATCCTGGAAATTTGTTTTGGTATTGTTAAAATCATGTAAAATCTTTTTCTTTTCATTTTCTGAAACTAACTCAAATTCTGATAATAATAAATTAAGCTTTTTTGAAATGCCTGATAAAAAGAAAATGTAGTTCTCACAAAAATGATCCAACATCTCTTCTTGAAATAATCCTAACTTGTAATTAAGGCATAATTCCAGGTAATTCTCGTTTCTTCTTAGGATGATATTTATTTCAAATTTATCTTGTATATTGGTATTCAAATTATGTATTCTATCATACGTGAAGCATATATCGAAAATGTATGGTAATTCAGCCTCTCTTCTTAAAACAATTTTTTCATAAATATCATTGAAAACATAATTGGAATAATTATTTGCTTCTATAAATGTTCTCTTAGTTCTTTCAATACATTCCTTAACAGAAATATCCCCACTTAAATCAGTCCTGCATAGCAGTATTTCGTTATTCTGGGTATTACCATTTTTAGTGAGTGTACCAATAACAATATCCTGAGAATTTGCATAACGGCTTAAGAGTATATTAAGTCCACTTAAAAGTAATACAAACAGGTTTTCATCTGATCCTTTAGATATTTTAATTAAACTGGAATACAAATTCCCATCGAGAATATACTTAATACTATTACTTGTTGTTTTATGTGCATTATTGTTAAACTTAAAAGTTTGTGAAATTGAATCGAATTCTTTTAACATTTTCTTTTGCCAGAATTCTTCAATTATTTTTTCTCTTTGAACATCCATTTTATTATCGATTATTTAGCCCTACCTCCATGTTGCATGTAAGGCCATGCTAGGTTGTATATAAACTACAAGCTATTATTTATCAATTTCAAAAATCTAAATCTATTTCTTCATTCTTTTCAAATTCTTTTTCTA
>CAZWGG010000822.1:0-2597 GCA_964633305.1 uncultured Bacteroidales bacterium | reverse complement strand
GCAAAATTAAGCTGTCAATCAGACATTAGCAATACGGGCATGAGTGTTCGCTTACCAATTAAGAATTCTAATGACTTTTTTTGTATGACAATTCTTAGAAAACTTAACAATAAATTCATTTTTATCAATCTCTTTCGTCTGAGCACCTAAGAAAGTGAAAAAAGAATAACCAAGAATTATTTCCTCAATTTGTATCTCATCCATTTTAAAAAGTCTATTCTTAGGTTTTTTTTGCATATATTCATGACCGGGGACTGTCATATTATTAGATACCACAAGGATTCTCCATTCATTTTCATGATTCCATAAAGCATTTTTAATATTAGATTGATAAAGTAGGCTTACATAACTACCTTTAGAAAAATCGATTGGAATTATTTCATTTTGATAATATACAGGAAAAGGGCCGAAAAAATTGGATGGTTTATTTTTAAAATTTAGTTTTATTGAAAATCCTAAGTGACCTGTATAATAACCCCACATTAATAGGTTATGTCTTTCACTTGATAAAGAAATAAGTCCAACGTTTTGATATAGCCCGTGCCAATAATAGCTTCTTGTTTCTTGAATTAGTAAAATCTTATTTGAATGATAAAGTTGGTCAATTCTGTCTTTTGGATAATTAAGAGGAATTAAAAATTGTCTAAAAAACTCTAATGAAACATTTGAATAATCTATGATTAAATCACTACAATCAAATGGGTCATTGAAATGATAGGGATGCCTAGCAAATAACTCTCTATTATATAACGTATCAATATGATAATCCTCTAAAGAACAGTGCATGTATAAGCCTTTAGGGATTGAGATTTGAAAAGGAGGGTCTATCTCAAAGTTAAAGGAGGAATTATCAATATCATAACCAGCTTTATATTGCCAGCTATTTATAATTGCATGTTCTTTTCTCATTGGATGTTGCCTAAACAATAATATAACCACAATAACCACCCCACATATCAAATCCCTTATTCCCCTTTCTCGACACTTTTTCACCTTCACCTCATCCCTATTCCTACCCAAGTTAAAAAATTATTTTTAACCTACACTTTATTTAAGCTCTTTTTTATATAAGGATCAACTGATCAAGATTTTCTTTTCAATTTCCAGAGAAGGATATTTATGTTGTTTTTTTGACTCCATTTGAATCGTCTTACTCTATCCAATAACAATTAACACTAAATTAATAACAGAATTAAGTTTTTGTTGGCACAAGCAATTCCCTGATATCCACATCTAATATTTGTGCTATTTGTTTTAAGACTTTTAAATGAGGTTGAGACTTGTTGTTACAAATTGATGCAATTGTATTAGGGTTTTTTCCAAGTTTTACAGCAAGTTCCTTTTGACTTACTCCTTTAATAACTAAAATTTCCTTTATTCTATTTATTCTCTCCATTTAGACAAAAATATAAAAATAATTGTGTCATTCATAGGGCTAATATTTTGAAATATAGGTTGTTTCGATAATATTATAGGTATAACAAATATAAATATTGTTTATTTCTATAATAATTTTTGTATTTTATATAGTTTTAATCTATATTTGTATTATAATTTCATATATTAATATGTGTACGACAAATATTAACACCATGAGGTATACTAGAACAGGTTTAATCTAATCCTAACCCAACTCGAAAACTTAAATGCTTAAGGTGAACATATCCTATTCCTAAAAGAAAAAAAATATGAATAGCCAAAAACTCATCATTAGTCTTTTATTACAAGATATGAGACACAACCAACTTATATTGGGACTGGAAAAGTTGGGTTTTGTCGGATTTGATTATCATACGCTACAAATTTTTGAAATAGTAGCTGAGCTTATGGGGTTACAGCCGGGTACTGTTAAGAATATATGGAGTGATATTTATATCATCTACATGGAAAAAGTTGTACAATATGACATTGAGCCATTAGGAAAAAATCTTATCCCACTGGCAGAAGAATGTTATGAAAAACTGTTGGCAAATTTATAATTCCTTCTTTTTTAAATTATTGCATAATGAAGAAACTAAAAGAAGATAGTCATAAAAAAATAGATTGGAGTAACAGGATTCTACTTCTGGTTGACGATGATTTTTCAAGTTCATCTTTAATTAAAGAAATACTTGCCGATACGAAAATCAATATCATTGTAGCACAAACAGGGCAAAAAGCAATATTAACGATGCAGACAACTGAAAATATTTCCATAGTTTTGCTTGACATCAAGTTACCGGAAATAGATGGATTTGAAGTTTGCAAAAAAATGCGGGAAATAAATTCAACAATTCCAATAATTGCCTATACCGCTCTTAATCTAAATGAAATAGCAAAGAGGTGGAAGACAGTAAGATTTGATGATATTTTACTGAAACCGATTTGTATTAAAGGTTTATTTAATATTCTCAATAAATATTTACAGGTTGATAATTGAAATTCTGCTTTTAACGTTGAAAATTCAAAACTATTTAACCCGGATTGCTAATCCGAATCACCTTGAATTAGTTTTATCGTCTGATTTGTAAAAAAATTGTTCTAATTTAATTGAATATTATTCTGTCTAATACTAAAATAGCTATACACAATTTAAAAGAGTATGCTATTAAAAAAAG
>CAZWGG010000821.1:0-2607 GCA_964633305.1 uncultured Bacteroidales bacterium | reverse complement strand
CTACAAAGACACTTGATTTATACCATGATTAAACTTGCTGCAAAGTATGACGAGAGTAAAAGATCAGGAAGTAAAAAAGAGTTTTATCCAGATTTTACTTTAATATTATTTGAAGAACCAGAAGCTTTCTTGCATCCTAGTCAACAAGAGTTGATAAATATCGGTTTGAAACAGATCGCAAAAGAAGAAGACCAGCAAGTATTTTGCACCTCTCATTCTTCAGTATTTGTTAGCAAAAACATTGAGAATATTTCTGAATTAAAAAGGATAGAAAAAAATTCTGGTGAAAGTATATTTTATCAAGTTGATGACCTTACTTTAGCTTCAATCTACTCAGATAATATTGAAATAAATCAATACTTGCAATCACAAATTGATGGTGGAGTTCCGCCTGAAGATGAGACCATACTAAAGAAGTTGATAAGCGAGAAAGATGATGCAATAAAACTAATTGAAGAGGCAATCAAATTCTCAATATGGTTAGATTCAGAACGGTCAGCAATGTTTTTTGCAAAACATGTAATAATTTGTGAGGGTGCTTCTGAAAAAGTATTTTTAGATTATCTCATGGATACAGTTTGGATCGATTTAAAAGAGAAACATGTCTATTGCCTTGGATTTTGATGAAGATAAAAAGCAGCATAAATATATTAATCAGTTCATCAAGGAGAAAACAGAAAAAATTCATGGATTTGAGAAAGATTTTGAAAGTTACTTAGGAATTACAAAAGTACCAGACAACAGAAGTGATTTAAAACCTCTAAATGTTTTGAAAAGCTTTGAAGATGGTCTGATAACATCAGAAAAAATTGACAATTTGAAAACAATAATTATTGATTTGATTGATTAATATAACTTTCATCTTAACTATATCTTTAATAAAACTAAAAATTTAAAATCATGGGAAAGACATTATTTTACCTACATGGTAGTTCGCATGGATTTCCAGTGAACTCTAGAGCTGAAATCATTGAAATTTTAAGAAGCATAGCTGAAAATATTGTTGAAATTGATATCGAACCTAATAATGGTGAATTGATTGTTGTGGCTAGAATGAAAGGAGATGCTGGTTGGCTTGGTGTAGGGAGAGTGAATAAAATGATTTAATAATTATAAAGTTTAGAAAAGCCAGCCCATAACAGCTGAAATTAAGAGCTGCAACCAATGGGCTATTATCTAATGATATAAGAAATGATTTTCTACAAAAGCGATGAAGAGATAGAAGAAATTATAGAGTATCGAAAACATTTTTCGGATGTAATTTCAAGAGATTTTAAAATTCCACAAGAAGGTATTGCATTTATATCATTTGATGACACCAGTATAAAATGCATTATGGGCTATAGGAAAAGTGGACGTGTAGCAACCCATATTGACCGTTTGAGTTTTAAAAATCCAATTATCCTGAGCGAACCATTGGTAATCGAAGATATTCATGATAATTTACCTGTTAAACTTAAATCTCATTTTATAAGGCAACTCGAAAGTCACATTTCCAATTTCTCAGAAAAAGTAGAAAAAGGATTTTTAGATTTTATACAAAAAGTACGACCAGAAATTTATGATAAAATTGGTCAACTTAAATTAAGGCTTCGTAGGCAAATACCTGAATATAAAACCAAATCTGCGGAAATTATTGCTCAAGAGAAAGATGCAGTAGATTCTATTTTTAAAATGTTCCATTTTGAAGAATCTGATATTCCAACTTGGAGTTCTAATGATAGTTCTGCTCCATTTTTAAAAGGTTATAACCACTTAACAGTTCGTGAAGACCCTATGGTTAATCATGATTCACAAGTATTTGGTGATTGGTCAAAAATAGGACAGTATTCACAAGGAGCAGTAGAATTTGAAAAGGAAAACCAAAAGATTACAATAATGAATGTAAATCGACAACCACTAGAAAAAACAATGGGTGTGGATTTACTAATTTACCATCACACATTTCAATCTTACATTTTCATTCAATATAAAAGGATGACCAAAGAAAAGGATATCTATGTTTATAGACTAACTGATTCATCCTACTTATCAGAATTAAAAAGGATGAAAGATTTTAAGAGCATCCTGAATACATATTCGAGTGAATCGCTTAAAAATTATCGTCTGAATAATGAACTTTTCTATTTTAAGTTATGCCCTGCAAGGATAGAAAATCTTAATACTAATAGAATGGTTTCTGGGATGTATGTTCCACTTGAACTTTGGGAAATATTATTAAAAGATAATAGTACGAATGGACCAAAGGGTGGCAAGTTGTTAAGTTTTAACAATACGGGTAGATACTTTAATAATTCTCAATTTATAAACTTATCTCAAAATGGGTGGATAGGTAGTAAAATAGATAATGTTGAAACTATAACAAATATAATATTGGACTCTGTAAACTCTGAGAAATCCTTAATTATAGCAGAATATGAAGATATAGTTAAAGAAGATACTAAGATTAATGAAATGGAATAACTTCAGCTAATATATAGGAATATGAGCGGTTTGCAAAACCCAGCGATTATTCCCGGTTGAACGAAATCCTGGCCGAAGTTGCTATGCATTTATCGAAGGGTTTGTATTTTGAAAAGCTAAAAATCAAGGTATTTAAAGAAGCAG
>CAZWGG010000820.1:0-2607 GCA_964633305.1 uncultured Bacteroidales bacterium | reverse complement strand
CAACGATAAAAGCTTAAAACTCTTTGTAAATAACGGTTTTGTTAAAATAGGTTTAAAAAAAGAATGGTTGAAAACACCAAATGGATACATAGGTGAATATACCCTGCAATTATTAAATAATAAAAATTCCAACCATTACACTTCTGCATAAGCAGAAATATCTACTTGATTCTCTGTTAATTAATTGTTGATAACAATTTATTAAATTTATTCAAATTAAGATTATATTTGCCTGATTGTTAACAACATGTTTTTTTTGTAAATTTATAAAAACCCTTTGTAGATTAATATATATTTGGTGCATTGGTTGCTATAACTGGAAATACCATCAAAAAAAATACAATATTAGCTATAGTATTTATTTTAATAAATTTCTGTAGTGCTATTAAAATAGCAGGTCAAAATGAGGAAGCAATTTCCCCTATTTTAAATAGTTCTGATCAAAAAAAACTAGAAAAGGCTAATAATTACAAAAACCAGGCTGATGGATTAATTGAAGAAGCAAACCAACTTTACATGGAAACATTCAGCGTGCAGGCGAATTATGAATTGGGTGAGAAAAAAATAAAGCAGAAAGTTACACAATTGGAATCAAAAGCCCAGCAAAAACAATTTGAAGCTCACAAATTATATCAAAAGTGCAATGAAATCAAATTTGAGTTATTTAAAGAATATATCGAAAAATTCTGGTCAGAATTCAATGGTGATGAAAATACACTTATTAATGCCAAATTAATAGAAGAACAATCAAATGATTATTATTTCCAGGCAAACAGTCTCTATAGAGATGCAGCAAAAATTAAAGATAATAAAGAAAAAATTAAAAAGTTAAACCAAGCACATGATCTAGAAATAAGGGCACTGGAAAAACAAATATCTGCGTTAGGAATTTACTATTCCCTTGATACCTCTGTACCTCAACTAGCAGAAACCCCTGTCCAACAACAAGATCATCAACCTATTCAGGATACTGAATATCCTGTCAGTACTCAATCAGGACAATCAACAACATCTAATTACAATCACTCAGCTTCCACACAAACCCTCAACCAAACATCAGGTAAAACAAAAATCAACCAGGAATTTATTGACAAGTATATCCGGTATCTTGAAGATACTACTTCTTCCCTTTCAGGATTTTTAACGCCTCAATTATTGCAAAAAATAAATTCATTTAATGCCGACCAGATTTTAAATTTTTGGTATAATTATATCTTTAATGAAGCAGCTTCTCCCGATCTTATTGAAAAATATTTAGCAGAACAGATACCTTCCGATACGGGTCAGGCTCTTCCTTCAGAGAACGAAAAACAAATAACGGGAGAATACCAGGGCAGCTCATCGGATCAAGTAACCCAAGTTGAAAATATCCCAACTGCCTCGGGTGAAGAAAAAATAATTGAAATTCATGAAGGGGAAGAAGAAAAAGCCAAACTAATCCCCACTGATGAAGATGTTATTTACAGGGTACAGATTGCTGCAAACAAATCACAGTTAACACAACAAACGCTTGTAAAAATGTACTATGGGAACAAGCAGGTGGATATGATAAACGAAAATGGTTGGTATAAATATTCAATTGGTGATTTTGAAGATTTCCAAAGTGCAGATAAATTTAGAAAAGGTTGTGGTGTCCCTAATGCTTTTATAGTTGCTTACCGAAAAGGAACGCATTTTATGGCACCTCCAGAGGAGAGGGTAGCTGTTAAAACTACGGACACTTATATTTTTTCTACTGCTGATTCACTGGGACTATTGTTCAGAATACAGGTTGCAGCTAACCGTGTAACACTTACTAAAAGTCAACTGGCAAGAATATATAACGGAAATTCCATTGAACAAATTGAGGAAGATGGTTGGTACAAATATCAATTGCCGGGAGTTCGCTTGTTTTCTGATGCTATTAAGATAGTAAAAGATATTCAGGTTCCGGGAGTATTTATTGCCGCGTATGAAGATGGAAAAAAAATCGATTTGTATGAAGCTGTTAAAAAAGTAAAAGCACTTGAAAAGGAAGTAGAGATATATGGTAGAAAAGGAAGGGTGAAAGATGTTGAATTTTATGTACAAATTGCAGCATCACAACTCATCCTCAGGCCTAATGAACTGGCCGAACTGTACAATGGTAGTGAAAATATTATCCTTGTTATTGAAGATAATTGGTATAAATACAGAATTAGAGCAGGCTTTTCATATGATAAAGCCTTGCAGATTAAAAATAATTGCGGTGTTGATAAAGCATTTATTGTGGCTTACGACAGGGCTAGAAAAGTATCTCTTTATTGGGCTTTAAATCGAATTAGGAAATTTAATTAACACTAAAAATAAATGGCTATGAAATTGAGAATTAATTCAGTCGTTGGTAAAAGTATTAAAATAATACTTACTGTGAGTATTTTATTTTCTTCTTGTATTTCTCAAAAAAAAGTAAAGCTATTACAAGAGAAAACAGCAAAAGTGCCTACAGAACAATTTGAAAATCCGAAAAGTATAACGTATAGGGTCGAGGCTGGGGACCGTCTGTACATTAAGGTTTATAGTGTTGACCCTAAAACCAGTAAATTTTTCCAAAGTGATTTTCCAACTCACAATTCACCAGAATACTTA
>CAZWGG010000819.1:0-2614 GCA_964633305.1 uncultured Bacteroidales bacterium | reverse complement strand
GCAATTACATTAGTTAATGATGTTGCATTTATTGATGCAACTAAATGTAGTAATTGCAGGGCATGCGTGGAGGATTGTCCGAATGAAGCTATAAATTAATATTAAATAAAAATTTAAAAATAAATGAAAACATACGACGTAATAATAATCGGAGGTGGCCCGGCAGCTATTGTAACGGGAATCACCATTAAAAAGTATTTTCAACAGAAATCGGTATTAATGGTTAAAGAAGAAGCCGAAGGCCTTGTTCCGTGCGGCATCCCCTATATTTTTCATTTGTTGGGCAACGATGCCGATAAAAACAAAATGGGTCCAAAGCCTTTTATTGACCTTGGCGGGGAAGTAATTATCGATTCGGCGGTAAAAGTCGACAAGGAACAAAAAACCGTGAGTCTTAAAGCAGGAGAACAATTCGGTTACTATAAACTGGTGTTTGCAACAGGGTCGCTCCCGGTAGTACCTACATCAATACCCGGCTACAATCTCAAAAATGTATTTTACATCAAAAAAAGCTACACGTATATTAAAGAATTGACGGCTAAAGTCCGTGATTTTAAAAATGTTGTTATTGTAGGTGGTGGCTTTATTGGAGCAGAAGTAGCAGAACAACTTGCCGCTGCAAATATAAATGTCACACTGATTGAAAGTGAACCAACTTGTTTTTCAAAAGCTTTTTCGCCTGAATTAAGCCAGATAGCAACCGATGCGTTAAAAAATACCAGTGTTAATGTAATGACTTCAACCCTTGTTAAAGAAATAACAGGAGAAAATAACAAAGTAAAACAGGTTATACTAGCGAATGGTAGCAAGATAGATACAGAAGCCGTCATTTTATCCATTGGTTACAAAGCAAATTCGCAACTCGCCAAAGAAAGCGGCCTTGAATTAAACAGGTATGGCGATATTCATGTTGACAATTACGGTCGTACGACCATAAAAGACGTTAGTGCTGTAGGTGACTGTGCACAAACATTTGGTTTCCTGACAGGCCGCAGCGATATGATAAAATTAGCTTCAACAGCAACGGCCGAAGCACGGGTATTGGGTCATAATATTTTTGGAATCAAGATAAAAAAATGTACATCGGGCACACTTGGGGTTTTTTCTACCGAAATTAACGGGATGGCTATGGCTGCCGCCGGGGCTAATGATAAAAGTGCCAGTGATGCCGGTGTTGAGTTTATTTCAGCTAAATTTTCATCACCCGACAGGCACCCTGGTGTTCTTCCAGGTGTATCTGATTTAACTGTAAAACTGTATGCCTCACCTGTTGATGGAAGCATTTTAGGGGGTGAAGTATGGGGCGGAAAATCAGCTGGTGAAATCATCAATACTATCAGTATGGCCATTCAGAAATCAATTACGGTTTATGAACTGGTTTCTTTCCAAATTGGGACACATCCTTTATTAACTTCTTCTCCAGTGGTTAACCCGATAATCAGGGCTGCCGAAGAAATAATTTTCAAAATAATGCAGGTTAAACAGTAAATAATGGCAAAGACCAAACCTTTCGACGAACATCTGGACGAATATGAACAATGGTTTATCGATAACCACTTTGTTTTTCAATCGGAACTTGCAGCTATACAAAAAGTATTGCCTTCAACTGGCAATGGTGTGGAAATAGGTGTAGGGAGCGGGCTATTTGCCGCCATGTTGGGTATTAAAGATGGAATTGAACCTTCCTTTACAATGCGTGAGAAAGCCAGGAAAAGGCATATACATGCTATTGAAGGAATTGCCGAAAAATTACCGTACCAGGACGAAAGTTTCGATTATGCCCTGATGGTAACTACCATTTGCTTTGTCGATGATGTTTTACAATCCTGTAAAGAAGTGCACCGAATATTAAAGAAGAACGGAATATTTATTATCGGTTTCGTTGATAAAAACAGCCCTGTCGGAAAAATATACCTGGAAAATAGAAACCAGAGTGTTTTTTATAAGGATGCTATTTTTTATAGTACTGACGAAGTTTACAGGTTTTTATCGGAAACCGGATTTAAAATAGAAACAACACTTCAAACAGTATTTGGGATGTTAGATATGGTAAAGGAAGTCCAAATACCCCGGGATGGTTACGGGAATGGAAATTTCGTAGTAATTAAAGCAATAAAAGTATGAAAGAAATTATTTATAAACCAATCGGTATTGTTCATACGCCGCATGAAAGCACAAACAATATGCCTATTCAGCCTTCTTCTGCAAAAGGTATTAAGGGAACTGTCGAGGTTTATCCTGAATATGAAACAGGGTTAAAAGATTTAACAGGTTTTTCGCATATCATTCTTATTTATCATTTTCATTTATCGAACGGGTATCAATTGGAAGTTAAACCGTTTCTCGATGAAAATCTTCACGGCGTTTTTGCTACCCGTGCGCCGAAGAGGCCAAACAATGTAGGTATATCGGTGGTAAAACTTATAAAAATCGATAGGAATGTTCTCCATATAGAAAATGTAGACATTATAAACGGAACGCCTTTGCTGGACATTAAACCTTTTGTGCCTGACTTTGACGCAGCAGTCAATATCAAAATTGGATGGCTCACAGAGTCAAAACATAAGATGTCAAATCAAAAATCAGATGGCAGGTTTGATTTCTATTTTTAAAA
>CAZWGG010000818.1:0-2616 GCA_964633305.1 uncultured Bacteroidales bacterium | reverse complement strand
CTTTAGCAAGTTAAAGATGTTAGTGAGGCAAAATTAACTACATGTCTATACCTGATTAATAGCAATTATTAAAAACCTTTATGCTAATGTACTTAGCTTAAATCCTTTTTTTAACCGTATCCCCTTCTCTGTTTTCTGCAAGGTGCAACATTCCGTATAAAAATCATGTTCAAAAAATAATATATAGTTATTTGTAAATGCCTCATCCAAAAATATATCTCGTTCATTTAGCGAAATAAGGGGTTGGATATCGAAACCGCATACCCATGATAATGGAATATGGGCTGCAGTCGGTATTAAATCAGTAACGTATACAATGGTTTTATCGTTGTAACGGATAAATGGAACTGCTAATCCTTTAGTATGCCCATTGTATAACCTTATTTCAATTGAAGTTGTAACATGGAAGTTGTGTTTAAATAATGAAAGCTGTCCTGAATCTTTTATGGGTATTATGTTTTCTTTGAAGTAGGAAGCCCTCTCACGCCTGTTGGGGTTCATTGCCCAATTCCACTGATCATCACTACACCAGTAAGTAGCATTTGGGAAAGTAGTTTTTAAATTTTTTCTTTCGCTATCGTATTCAATTGCCCCACCACTATGGTCGAAATGCAGATGAGTGAGTATTACATCTGTTATATCAAGTTTCCGTACCCCGGCTTCCTGAAGCGAATTGTCAAGTGTGTCTTCCCCATTCAGGTTGTAATAACTGAAAAACTTTTCATCTTGCTTATTGCCATGGCCTGTATCAATAAGTATTTTTCTACTGCCCTCTTCAATTAATAAAAGCCTTAAAGAAAGGTTACACATGTTATTTTCATTTGCCGGGTATACTTTTTGCCATAGTGATTTTGGCACAACACCAAACATAGCTCCTCCATCAAGCATAAAATTGCCGGTTTCTATTTTTTGTATTTTCATATGGATATATTTTTTTTAACGTATTTGTTTTAATTACTATCAACCTTAAAAATACTGAAATTGTTTAAAAAAACAGAAGGACAAAATAAATCATAATCATGAATTCAGTAATTTCGGTTACAGAAGAAATAGCTGAATTGAAAGTTAGAGTATGAGAATTCATTTTATTGCAATTGGCGGGGCAGCAATGCATAACATTGCTATTGCCCTTTACCTGGAAGGAAATGAAATAACCGGATCAGATGATGAAATTTTTGAACCTTCAAAATCACGATTGGCTAAATACGGGTTATTACCTAAAAGATTGGGATGGAACCCTAATATAATTACCCCTGGTTTAGACGCCATAATTCTGGGTATGCATGCCCGTAAAAATAACCCGGAGCTCATAAAAGCACAGGAGCTGGGACTAAAAATTTACTCTTTCCCGGAATTTTTGTATGAACAAACAAAAACAAAAAAAAGGGTAGTAATTGGGGGAAGCCATGGTAAAACGACGATTACATCAATGATCATGCATGTATTAAAACATTTCAACATGAAGTTTGATTACATGGTTGGTTCACAACTTGAAGGTTTTGAAACTATGACCGGGTTATATGACGATTCTGATCTTGCTGTTTTTGAAGGTGACGAATATTTATCCTCACCAACTGACCCAAGACCAAAATTTCATCTTTATTACCCTCATATTGCAGTCATAAGTGGCATTGCTTGGGACCATATAAATGTTTTCCCAACATTTGAAGATTATTGTAAACAATTTGAAATGTTCACACAAAAAATTGAGAAAAACGGAATTTTAATCTATTACCTGGAAGATGAAAACATCCGGGACATTATATCAAGAGTGAGGCCTGATATACGGCCAATTTCTTATACCACTCATGATTATGTTGTAGAAAATGAAAAAACATATTTGTTACATAACACTAAAAAATATGAAATACATGTTTTTGGACGACACAATATGCAAAACATAAAGGCTGCCCAGCTTGTATGCCGTGAACTGGGTGTTGATGATAATAGTTTTTACAGGTTTATCTGTTCGTATTCTGGAGCAAAAAAAAGACTGCAACTTATAGGTGAAAATGAACATACCAGGGTTTTTTTAGATTTTGCGCATTCTCCATCCAAACTCAAGGCAACTGTTGAAGCGGTTAAAAATCAATATCCTGACAAAAAATTGATAGCATGCATGGAATTACATACTTTCAGCAGCCTGACAAAAGAATTTCTGAAAGAATATAAAGGCTCTATGCTTTTAGCAGAAAAAAGAATCATTTATTTTAACCCGACTACCATAGAACACAAAAAACTGGAAATGATTAACCCCACGTATATAAAAGAATCTTTTGCTGATGAAAAATTAGAAATTTTTACTAATAAAACTAAATTTGAAGATTATATATTGTCCATCGACTTACATGATGCGAATTTATTATTGATGAGTTCAGGTAATTTTGCCGGTATCGATTTTCAGCAAATTATTTCTAACCTGAATAATCCAGGTTAAAATAGTATAGCTTTTTTTATAAATTTAATAGGCAAAAACAAAAACACGAATAATGGAAATAAAAGGGGCTATTGAAATTACCCGAAAACATTTTTAGAATATTGTTGGTTGATATAAAATTTATATTACCTTTGCAAACCGATTTTTAGAGAAACAAATCGGCCCGTTCGTCTAGGGGT
>CAZWGG010000817.1:0-2616 GCA_964633305.1 uncultured Bacteroidales bacterium | reverse complement strand
GCTATTGATGTAAATATAAATATTGATGAAATGCTCGATACCGGATGGGAATTATTTAATAAACACTTTAAACCCGAAGAAGTTGGTATTAAGCAGGAACTTGTTGATAAATATTGGTCGAAAGAATGAGGTTCTGGTTTCTGATTTCAGAACTTAAAATTCAATAATAAACTGAAATAAGTAATATTTAAATGTCTACAATAAGAAGATTTGAGAATATGATTGCATGGCAGAAGGCAAGAGAACTTTCAAAACTAATTTATGAATATACATACTATGAATTATTTTCTAAAGACTTCAGTTTAAAAAATCAGATTCGAGAATCAAGTGGATCTGTTATGGATAACATTGCAGAAGGATTTGAAAGAAGAGGTAACCGAGAATTCATACAATTCTTGCCTATTGCCAAAGGATATTGCGGGGAAGCTAAATCACAATTATATTGTGCATTAGACCAAATTTACATTAATGAACATCAGTCTAATACTATTTATAATTTAGCTGAAGAAACAAGTAATTATATTGGTAAACTAATGAATTACTTAATAAATTCTGAGCTTAAAGGAACAAAATTTACTGAAGAGAAACACTGAACACTAAATATTCGATTTATGTCAATAAAATTTCAATACAATAAAACATCTCTTCAACAGCTTGACAAACAATTAAAAGTAAGGGTTAGAGCTTTGCCTACTATAAAAAATAAAGAATCGGCATTAAGAATGGAAGTAAAAAAAGCTAAAGATGAAATGAACAAACTTGACAATGAGTTAAACCTCAAAATTAAAAGATACGAAAACATTCTTGCTTTGTGGGGAGAATTCGATAGTAACCTCATTAGAATTGACCAAGTGCAATTAAGCGTAAAAAAAATTGCCGGGGTTAAAACACCCGTGCTTGAAAAAATTGACTTTTACACTGAAAAATTTAGCTTATTTAACAACCCAAAATGGTATCTTGATGGCATTTTGCTATTAAAAGAAATGGTTTCTTTTGCAATTGAAAGAGAAGTATACCACCGGAAAATGGAATTACTTGATCATGCCAGGAAAAAAACCACGCAAAAAGTTAACCTTTTTGAAAAGGTTCAAATCCCTGGATATGAGGATGCTATAAGAAAAATAAAAAGATTTCTGGAAGATGAAGAAAACCTTTCAAAATCTGCCCAGAAAATAGTAAAAACCCGTCAACAACAAATGGAGGTAGCCTAATGATAGTTCCAATGAAAAAATATTCGTTCCTGATCTATCATAAAGAATATGAGGAATTCTTAAATGGGCTTCAGGAATTGGGTGTTGTCCACATAATTGAGAAGCAAGCAGGGGAAATTGAAGATGAAAACCTTAGAGAACAATATAAGGTAGCAAATCAACTAACGAGTGTTATCAAATTCCTAGAAAAGAGAAATATTGAACGACAAACAGCTGACCGGCAAACCAATGGCTTTTCAATATTAGAAGAAATTCAAAACATCCAGCAACAAAAAGAACAGAATATCCAAAAATTAGCAACTGTTAGAAAAGATATTTCTCTAGTTGAACCCTGGGGCAATTTCTCGTTCGATAACATCAAGCGTCTCAGAGAACATAATTTGAATATCCGTTTCTTTATTTGCTCATCAGGTAAATTTAAAGAGCAATGGAATACACAATACAATCTTGAAATAATCAAATCAATTGGCGGACAAACCTATTTTATCATAGTTCAAAAAGAGAACGAACCTATTGAAATTGATGCAGAAGAGGTAAAAGTTCCTGAAAAATCACTGTCCGAATTACTTAAAAATGAAAATGATGTAATTCAGGTTATTAAGAAATCAGAAGAAATTTTTGATTTGTATGCAAAAAAATATATTCCTCTACTTGAGGATACATGTATCATGCTTAAGGAAAAAATAGACTTAAACAAGGTTAAATTGAATACTGAAAAGCATGCAGACGAAAAATTATTACTCCTGGAAGGGTGGATACCGGAAGAAAAAGAAAATAACCTCATTAGTTTTCTTAATAAAACAGGTGTATACTTTATAGACTCAAAACCCGAAAAGACTGACAATGTTCCCATAAAACTTAAAAACAATTGGTTTTCTAGACTTTTTGAACCAATTAGTAAAATGTTCATGCTTCCAAATTATGCTGAACTCGACTTAACTCCTTTCTTTGCTCCATTCTTTATGCTATTCTTTGGATTCTGTATGGGTGATGCAGGATACGGACTTATTTTCATAATATTGGCTTCATTGTATAAACTAAAAGCAAAAAAAGAATTGAAACCATTGTTATCGCTAGTTCAGGTACTTGGATTCTCAACAATAATTTTTGGGGCAATTTCCGGAACATTCTTTGGAATGAACCTTATAGACTCCGGCTATACCATAACCAATCAATCTATTGTAGAACTTAAGGATCATAATATATCTTCTGTTGTTACAGACAGTTTATTAACAATAAAGGGAGAATTATATAAAACCCGGAATGAGTTTGAATCAATAATTGCTAATAAGATTGGAAATCATAAATTTAATGAATTAAGAAGTGAAATATTCAAAAGCTCAGATACAAACTTTAAACTTATTAAAAATTTCAGATACATGCTATTAGATGCTAATAGCATGTT
>CAZWGG010000816.1:0-2619 GCA_964633305.1 uncultured Bacteroidales bacterium | reverse complement strand
GACCAGTTTTCGGACAAGCATAACGCAGCAATTGGAGTTTTCACGCAGCCACTAATTATAACATTTATGAATAATACATAAAACCTTTTTGAATTAATTTTGAAATAATATCAAATAAATCCATTATATTGTACTGAATTAACTAAACTCAATGTATTATGAAACGTGTAGCTTTTAAAATGAAGTTGAAACCTGGTTGTAAAGATGAATACAAAAGAAGACATGATGCACTCTGGCCTGAACTCAAAAAACTGTTAAAAGATACTGGTATAATGGATTATTCAATTTTTCTTGATGAGGAAACCAATATACTTTTTGCAGTTCAGAAAATAGAGGGCGATAGTGGTTCGCAAGATCTTGGTAAAACGGAAATTGTTCAAAGATGGTGGGCTTATATGGCAGATATTATGGATACAAATCCTGATAATTCACCCATATCCATACCTCTTGAAGAAGTTTTCAGGATGGAATAATTTTTAGATAAAGAAAGGGCTATTTAGTTATGAAAAATGTTGTTAACAAATCAAAATTATCAATAGTATTTTTTTTTGTTTTGGGTTGTTTCTTTATGGCTTACACTCATTCATCATCAAAACTTCAATGGCCGGAAATAACAAATGAAAATAAGCCATGGACGCGATGGTGGTGGATGGGAAACATAGTCAACGAAAAAGAATTGACCATTGCTCTTGAACAATATGAAAAAGCGGGCATAGGAGGTGTTGAAGTTACTCCTATTTACGGAGTAAAAGGCTATGAAAAAGAGTTTGTTGACTTCCTTTCAGAGAAATGGGTTAAATTATTTAAATATACCCTTGATGAAGCCAAACGACTTAATATGGGAGTTGATATGGCAACAGGTACAGGGTGGCCTTTTGGCGGCCCATGGGTAAGCGCTGACGATGCCTGTAAAAACATGGTATTCAAAACCTATGTGTTAAATGGTGGAGAAAGGCTTAATGAAACCATAGAATATATTCAACAACCTATGGTCAGGGCTGTTGGCCGAAAGCTAGATATTAGCGAACTTGTTGAGCCTATTAAACTTAATAACAACTTACAGATCCTTGCACTTGAGCAGGTACGTTTTGAAAAACCGTTACCTCTTATCCTGGTTATGGCATATTCCAATAAAGGAGCTATTGTAGATTTAACGGAAAAAGTAGATGAAAAAGGTAAACTTAACTGGATAGCGCCGGAAGGTACATGGAACCTGTATGCATTATTCCAGGGATGGCATGGAAAAATGGTTGAACGGGCAGCACCGGGAGGGGAAGGTGATGTAATTGATCATTTCTCTGGCATTGCTTTAACTAATTACCTGGAAAAATTTGATGAGGCTTTTAATAAAATTGATATCAGTTCTTTAAGGGCATTTTTTAATGATTCGTATGAAGTAGACGATGCGCAAGGAGAAGCGAACTGGACCCCAAAATTCCTTGAAGAATTTAGAATGCGCAGGGGATATGATTTACGTAATTATTTGCCAGCTTTATTTGGGAGTGATACAACAAACAAAAAAAATATAAGGGTACGTTGTGACTTTCGTGAAACAATTTCCGAATTACTTCTTGATGAGTTTACTATTACATGGCGTGAATGGGCAAAAGGTAAAAATGCGGTTATTCGGAACCAGGCACACGGTTCGCCGGCAAATATATTAGATTTGTATGCAGCAAGCGATATCCCGGAAACAGAAGGGCAGGATATGTTAAAGATAAAATTTGCATCATCTGCCGGTCATGTTGCCAACAAACCAGTTATTGCATGTGAAGCATCAACATGGCTGAATGAACATTTTCAAACGTCATTAGCCCAGGTAAAACAAAATATTGATATGTATTTGCTTGGAGGGGTAAATCACGTTGTATATCATGGTACAACTTTTTCACCAAAAGATGAAGAATGGCCGGGATGGATGTTTTATGCCTCTGTACATTTTGGGCCAACAAATTCGTTCTGGGACGATTTTTCAGCCCTTAACAGATATGTTGCCCGTTGTCAAAGTTTTCTTCAACAAGGAAAGCCCGATAACGATATTTTACTATATTTTCCGTTTTACGACCGGATTTCCAACCCCGGCAGTTTGATGTTAGAACATTTCACTGGCAGTGGTCCTCAATCTTCATCATCCGAATTCAGGAAAATTGCAAAAGAAATGTTAGATAAGGGCTTTTCTTTAGATTATATATCCGATTCTCAAATTAAGCAGTTAAGCTATACTGATAACACAATTCATATAAACAATTCGAACTATAAAACAATAGTCCTGCCTGAGGTTCATTATATACCAATTGAAACCGTTGAAAAACTGATTGATCTGGCCACTATGGGGGCAACAATCATTATTCACAAGAGTGTTCCCAAAGATGTTCAAGGGTTTGGAAATTTTGAAGAAAGACATAATAAATTTCAAACTCTTATTGGCAAACTGAAATTTGCCCAACTTGAAAATTCAGCTATTTTAAAAGCTAAAAAAGGGAAAGGAGCTTTTTTATTAGGAGATAATCTTAATAAATTATTGGAGGAAGCCCATATTGCACGAGAAACAATGATAGATAAGGGTTTACATTCTATAGGCAGGGAGTTGGAAGACGGAAAAGTATATTTTGTTGTCAA
>CAZWGG010000815.1:0-2623 GCA_964633305.1 uncultured Bacteroidales bacterium | reverse complement strand
CCCTTCAATCTCAAAAATTGAATGTGGTACATTATCTTCTCTGATAAAAGCTTCATAAGCGGCATCAAATAATATTATGCTATTATTCTCAAGAGCATAATCAACCCACTTTTTTAATTCGGTTTTCGTTGCCGTTGTTCCGGTAGGGTTATTTGGGTAGCAAAGAAAAATAAGATCAGGTCTTTCCTTGGGAACATCAGGAATAAAGTGGTTTTCTTCAGTACATGGAAGATAAATGATCTTTTCAAAATAACCATTGCTTGAAATATTACCTGTTTTCCCAGACATAACTGTTGTATCTACATATACGGGATACACCGGGTCTGTGATTGCGATTTTGCACTCATTGCTGAATATTTCTTGAATATTACCGGTATCGCATTTTGAACCATCAGAAATAAAAATCTCATCAGGATCAAGATTAACATTTCTTTCTAAATATTCGTTTTGTACTATAGCATTTCGAAGAAATTCATAGCCTATCCCCTCTCCATCATAACCTTTAAAGGTCTCTTTTTTCGCCATTTCGTCAACTCCTTCATGAAATGCCTTAATAACTGACGGAACCAATGGAAGAGTTACATCTCCTATACCCATTTTTATTATTTTTGCACCAGGGGTTGCTTTTTGGTATTCACTTACACGTCGACCAATTTCAGGAAAAAGATATCCTGCTTGTAATTTTAAATAATTTTCGTTTATTTTCGCCATATTTTGTAATAGTTTTAACGGCGCAAATATAAACTATTTTCAACAAGGTATTAGCCATTTCTTACTGACATTTCAAAGTAGTTTATACAATTTTGCCAGCGTTTAAAATATGGAGAAAATAGAGTTTATCTATAGAAAAGGATGTATCACCAATAGTTACCATGTAACTGGAAAAAAGTAGAAATAATGAATTATGTTTATTCCAAAGTAAGTTCAGAACTTAAATTTTTCGGCAATTCAAATCCTATTGAACTAGTTGATAAATACGGATCACCTCTTTACGTATATAATGAAAATATTTTACGTGACCGGTGTCGTGATCTGAAAAACCTGGTTGATTATAAAAATTTTGTTGTTAATTATTCACCAAAAGCAAATAGTAATATTGAGTTATTAAAAATTGTTAAAGAGGAAGGATTGTGGGTAGATGCTATGTCTCCAGGTGAAATATATGTTGACCTAAAAGCAGGGTTTAAACCCGGGCAAATTTTGTATATCAGTAATAATGTTTCTGATGACGAAATGCAATATGCTATTGAGGCAGGAGTTAAGATAAGTGTAGATTCAGTATCACAACTTGAAAAGTATGGCAGGCTCAACCCGGGAGGAAAAATTACCATAAGGCTTAACCCTGGTATTGGAGCAGGGCACCATAAAAAAGTTGTTACAGGTGGTAAAAAAACTAAGTTCGGAATTGAAATTGCATATGTCCCCGAAGTAAAAAAAATTTTAGAAAAATATAATCTAAAGCTTGAAGGGATCAATCAACATATCGGGTCGTTGTTTATGAATGGCGAATCTTTTGTTAAAAGTGTAGATTCTATTCTCGATGTTTCTAAACAGTTTGATGATCTTGAGTTTATTGATTTAGGCGGAGGTTTTGGTATCCCTTACCGGAAACAAGAAAATGAAAGCAGGCTTGATTTAAAGTCGCTGGGGACTAATCTTAATCAAATAATATCTAAGTGGGTTAAAGAATATGGGAAAGAAATAATTTTTAAAATTGAACCTGGCAGGTATATTGTAGCTGAATGCAGCATATTACTCGGTACGGTAAATGCTGTGAAAATGAATTACAATATTAAATATATTGGTACCGATATAGGCTTTAATGTATTGGTCAGGCCGGCCATGTATGATTCACACCATGATATTGAAATATACAGAAGAACCAATAAAACATCGGATAAAAAAGAAGAAGTAAGAATTGTTGGGAATATTTGCGAAACGGGAGATATTCTTGCCAAAGACAGATTATTGCCTGAGATTTTTGAAAATGATATTATAGGTGTGCTGGATTCCGGTGCTTATGCATTTTCTATGAGTTCGAACTATAATAACCGGCTGAGGCCGGCAGAAGTTTTAGTTGACAAAAATGGAGATAACCGGCTTATACGCCGAAGGGATAAACTTGAGGACCTGATAAGGAACTTCGATGTATAAAAATGTTACAAAATAAATGAAATGGACAAGAATTTCTTTATTAAATCGCATGGATTAGGCAATGAATATGTTGTTTTGGATAGTGATATGATTGATTTTTGTCTTTCAACAAATGCGATCAGGAGATTGTGTAATATACATTTTGGTATAGGTTCTGATGGGATTCTACTTAAAGTAAAACCCAAAAATGAAGATTTCGGGCTTATAATATTTAATCCTGAGGGTTCTGAAGCAGAAAAAAGTGGAAATGGTCTTCGTATTTTCTGTAAGTTCTTATATGATCACGGGTTTACTGGAAATAAAGAATTTTCAGTTGAAACACCTGGTGGTTTGGTAAAAGCTAAAATAGTTAGTGAAGAAAACAACAAAGCCAGGATGATATCTGTTGATATGGGTAAAGCCATTTTTAACAGTAAGGAGATCCCTGTAAATTCGGATAAACCAGAATTTATTGGTGAAACACTTGTTG
>CAZWGG010000814.1:0-2627 GCA_964633305.1 uncultured Bacteroidales bacterium | reverse complement strand
GTTTTCTTATCAAAGACTTTAAAAAATAGGAGTTTTCTGGCAGGCACTAATTATTTAGTACATATTTTTTCAAATAAAAATTTTTTTCTTTAGATTTGCACCGCTTAATGCAAATGGAGGTGCCTTAGCTCAGTTGGTAGAGCACAGGACTGAAAATCCTGGTGTCCCTGGTTCGATTCCTGGAGGCACCACACATAACAAAAGAGGCTGCTGAAAGTAGCCTCTTTTTGTTATAAAAGCACTTTGGATGAAAACCAGGAAACTGGTTCGAACTAAACGACTAAAGGGAGTGATCTCATAAGCGAAACAAAGTGAAGCGAATATTGCAGGTAGCGCTGCTTTTTTTAAAAGTGGCAATGAATTGGTAAAACCGCTGATAATTTTATTACCTGGTGGAAAAGCCAATGTTAGTATGAACGGAGGAGAGAACCCATTTACTGGGGTTAAACAGGTTGCTGCCGGGATAAAAGAAGCAGGGATTAGTTTAATTGTTATCAACGCGGAGTCAGGGATACTGAAGTTTGGAGAAATGGAAAATCTTTTTGAGGCCTTGGGGGCAAAATATCTTCATTTGGAAGATTTAAAAGTAAGCATGATTATATCAATAATAAGGCAGATAATAAGCAGATAATCAAAAGCATATTTTTATTTAACCGTAACTTGTCTAAAATTATTTTTAATGGAAGTTTTTAAAATCAAATCGCCCGATGGGCCTTTAACAAAAATTATGATCCGTTCAAAATGCGAAACCCTTTTTTACAAATTATCAGACATAGTATATTGCAAGGCCGACCGCAACTATACATGTTTCTATACTGTTAAGGGCAATAAATGCCTGTGTTGCATGAACCTTTCCAGGATTACAGAAAAGCTGGAAAAACTGGGTTTTTACAAGGTTAATAAATCATACCTGGTAAATATAATTCATATCATATCCATAACATCCGGTGAAAAATATACATTGAAACTTGCAAACGGGGCAGAAATAAAGATTACAGCGCCTAAAAAAGCAATACTTGAATTTTTGCTAAACAACAAATAAGCCTTTTGTACAGTTAACCCTGTCTTTGGGATTTAAAAACACCCCTTTTGATAAAAATCTCTGTTATTGCTGGTTTAAATTAATTACAGGTTTTATATTCGGCAACAGTTATAATTCAGGCACATAAACAACAACGTTATACGTATAGCACATTATGAAACAGGTGTTATCTTAATAACCGTCCGGTTTTATAACTCTTAATTTATTATTATAAACTAAAACCTTTTAAAATGAGCCAGGAAAATTTTAATGAAAAAGAGGCTGTTATTAAAGCCATTCCCGACAACCAGGTTATTGAACCTAACATGCCCGTTTCCGTTGCGGTTCAGGAGGCAGAAGACCTTTACGAATGGGCCAAAGACGATGAAGCCGTACTTACCGGGGGCGGACTTGATGTTACTTTGCTTAACGAGTTACCTGTTAGGGCAGGTGCCTTGCGTTATGCACAAAGTGTATGGCAAAAAGAGTACAGGACATATGAAGAAGCACAGAAAAATTGGGCACAACAATCGCCCGAAGCATTTGATATGCGCGATGTTATTGTCCATGAATTCTACCATGCATACTATAACTATCCCGACCTGTATGCCAAGGTAAAAACCATTGATGAAGGCGGTAGCAATGCAGATATGTTGCAGGATTTAAGCGATCTTGCCATATTGGGAAAAAGTAACCCCGATCCGTTAACCACAACAAACTTTGACATGACACTTCTTAACACAGCCGAAAATATATCGGAAAACCTTTCGGAAGTGCTTGCCAAGGCAAACGGGTTACGATTGGGCGACAACGAAATGAAGATTACCCGTGATAAAGCATATACATACCTTAAACAGGCTGTTGATGAGGTACGACGTCATGGCCAGTATAAGTTCTGGCGCGACAACAACCGTAAAAAAGGATATATAAGTCAATATTTTAAATCTCACGGGAGAAAGACGGTGACCAAAGATGTGGATACTGTTGTTAACAGTTAATACATTTGTTAAACCATAGTTGAACAACCCCTGCTTTGTTTTTACAAGTTGGTAAAAAAAGCAGGTTTTTTTTTATTAAAGTTACAGGGATACCTGGGTCTTTGCAGGGAGACCTGAACCTTTGTACAGATTGCGATTTTTTAAGTAAAGATTGCCGGAAAACGTGCAGGAAGGGTAAAAAACACGTAAATACCCGAAAATTTTAAAACAGGAAGGCATCCTGACCACGCAGGGGGACTCAAACCCTTGTGAAGATTTCGATTTTTTAAGTAGGGTATCCAAAAAAACACGCAGGAAACGGAAAATGCACCCAGGGAACGGTAAACATTGGTACAGGGGTTGATTTTTTAAATACGGAAGCCGGAAAACCCCACTACAAGTGACCATGGCAATAGAAATTTAAAAAAACTGTGAATCAATCAACCTTTTTTCCCTTTTTCCATGCCATAACACTGTTGTCCTGCTTGTTTTGAAATACAGTCAAACGCGCTTTTGGAAAGTAATATGCCTGTATTTGATCAGTATGAGAGCTTTGCGACATATCTAACTCTATATAGAGTCTGTCCATAAAGTCAGCTTTTTTTGAGCAAAATTTATAAAATTTCCAA
>CAZWGG010000813.1:0-2627 GCA_964633305.1 uncultured Bacteroidales bacterium | reverse complement strand
AACTATACTATATAAGAAAAAAGTTTGCCCTGGCTTTTGATTTTTTGTCAGAACATAAGCAAATGCAAGATAGTTTGAACAAAGATGAGAATATAAAAGAAATTACCAGGCTTGAAATGCAATATGAATTTGATAAAAAACAAAGAAAGATAGACTATGAGCAGGCACAGGAAAGGCTTGCCCATGAAGCTGAGATAAAACAACAGAGGCTTTATTTGCAAGGTGCCCTTGTAGTTATGTTCTTTATTATACTATTGGGGATATTGATCATAAGACAGAAAAATTTCCAGATAAAATTTAAAACCATAGAACTAGAGCAAAAACTATTACAAGTACAAATGAATCCGCATTTTATTTTTAATTCGCTGTGTGCCATCCAAGATTTTGTTTTAGATAACCAACCAAAAGAAGCTAACATTTTTTTGTCAAAGTTTGCAATATTAATGAGAGCTATACTTGAAACATCACGACAAGATTATGTTATTTTGGAAAGGGAAATACAAACGCTTAAAAACTACATGGAAATTCAGAAGCTAAGGTTTGAAAAGGATTTTGATTATTTAATTGAGATCGATGAAAACATTAATGTAGAAACTTTTGCTATTCCGCCCATGTTAGCGCAGCCATTTATTGAAAATTCCATTGAACATGGCTTGTTGCCAAAAGAAGAAAAAGGAGTGATAATTTTACGGTACAAGTTACACGATGACCTTATCCGGATCGAAGTTGAGGATAATGGCATTGGACGTAAAAAATCAGAGGCATTTAAACATAATATGGATATAGAAAAAGAATCATTAGCTTTAATTCTTACCAAAGAACGCATAACGCATCTTAAAAAATCAATAAATAAACATACTAGTTTTGAAATAGAAGATATAGAATCTGATAGAGGTGATTCAGGGACAAAAGTTATTTTTCTTATTCCTTATAAAGAAAATATTACGGTATAAACAGGAAAAATTATAAAAAAAAACAACTTATTCGTAATTTTACTATACTATCTTTAGTATATATGAAGGCCATTATAATAGATGATGAAACAAGGGTAAGAAATACAATTACAAAATTGGTTGAATCTAATTTTCCCGATGTTTCAATAGTCGCTTCAGCAGGAGATATAGAATCTGGCTATAAAATGGTAACAGAACTTAATCCTGATATTCTTTTCCTTGATATTCATTTACCTGATGGCAATGGTTTTGACTTGTTAAAAAAAATTGAAACCATTTCTTTCAAACTTATTTTTGTTACTGCTCATGAGGAATATGCCTTACAGGCGATAAAATTGAGCGCTCTGGATTATATCTTAAAACCAATAGACCAGGATGAGTTGTCAAATGCCATTAATAAAGCACATGAAATTTTTAAACGAGAAGAAGAACAGCTAAAAGTTAAAGCCCTGCTTGATAATTTTGAAGAAAAAAAAACATTAAAACGAATTATTTTACGTACCTCCGATTACCTTCATTTTGTGAATATTGATGATATAATCCGGTGCGAATCGGATAATAATTATACTTTTTTTTATTTAACAGATAACAAGAAAGTGCTAGTATCCAAAACCATAAAAGAGTATGAAGAATTGCTCAAAAATTCGGGTTTTTTAAGAGTACATCAGTCGCATCTGATTAATTTATTATTTGTGGACAAATATGTAAAATCAGAAGGAGGGTACTTACAAATGAAAGATAACTCTAATATTCCTATCTCAATTAACAATAAACAATATGTTTTAAAAATGCTTAATGCTTTTCTCTATTAGTAAGAAAATTGGATAATTCTCACCTGTTTCCTTTAAATTCTAAGTCATAATCCGGTAATTCTAATTTACTGCTTATTATTTGCAATCAACTACTTAGTTTTGTGTTAACAAAAGCTCTTATTCCAAATAATATTTTGAACCTTTCACAAAAATATTTTTAACTATTTAATATTTTCATATTATGAAGGTTATAAAAAATATTGTACAGGTACTTTCTTTCTTGTTCGTTTTTGCCATATATCAAACCAATGCCAATGGAGGAGAAAAATATGAATCGGTCCAATTCAAGATTGTTGAAATAGGATGGTCGAGTAAAGCAGGGGATATAGCTACAACGGATACTACCGAACTTGAAGTAAAAATAAATGGATTGTTTGGAGGGAAAGGCAGTCCCTATTTTTTTAAGTTAATTGAGATTATTGACTCTGTTTCAGTTAAAATTCAGTTTACTGATGATTTGGTCGTAGTTGGCGAGCCTGTGGCTTATCCTTCTAAGCAAAACCCGATAATTATCTCTGGTGAAAAGAATTGTTTCCGAACGCGCTATTTAGATGGTGGATCGGATTTTTGTATTGATATTCTAGAAATAAAAAATCAGCCATGATAGATTTTTTATTCTGTTAAAATGTATAATACTTTAAAAATAAATGTCATGAAAAGAATTGCATTACTTTTAATTATGTGTTTTTCACTTATCACATATAATTATAGCCAGATTAATTTTAAAGATAAGTTAAAAAAGAAAACACTTCAGCGTGCCGACAAGCGAGCAGATCAAGGTATTGACAAGAGCTTGGATAAAACAGAAAAAGGAATTAAAAACCTCTTTATGAAAGATGGTTCGGCAGACGAACAAGAAGAT
>CAZWGG010000812.1:0-2629 GCA_964633305.1 uncultured Bacteroidales bacterium | reverse complement strand
GTTCCTGCAGGTACCAAATATAAAAAAAGGGAATAATTGACAGGCAAATTAAGAAATTTGAGTATAGCTGAATGGAATATTAAAATAATTACGAGTAAAACAATGTTAAATACAAGGTTTATTCCCTGGGTCAAAAAAAGAATGTTTACAGCTTCTTTATCTTTCCTGGGAAGAATAATGGCTAACTCATATCTGAATGATGATACGATTACAAAAATTCCAACCAGACTTAGATATACCGTATATGCCCCAAATACTTCAGGTGGATAAAACCGTCTTAAAACAGGCTGAATCAAAATGGAAACAAGTTGAGCAATTACGGTACCTGATATTAATGTTGACGTGTTTTTAAGTAATTCCGATCTTTGAAACTGTTTTAAAGATATTTTCATTTCTTATCGAATCTAACCGCTAAGATAAAACTTAATATTTAGTACTAATCTCTTGAGATTTAAACTTATTATTTTTTATTATTGTGACCTTTTAAAATTAAAATTTTTTATCTGGTATTATTCTATAACTAAATTGTTTTCATCTTTGAAAACATTAAATTTAAAGATTCAAACTACTTTTTTGTTGATAATTTCAGGATATCAGTCATTAAAAAAACAATACTATTACCCTCTCTGTTTGTATTCATATTTTTTTAACTTGCAAAAAATAACGATAATATATTGCCATGGAAATATTTCTACAGCCTGAAAGTTGGATTGCCTTGCTTACACTAGCTTTTCTTGAAGTTGTTTTGGGTATAGATAATATTATTTTTATTTCAATTGTTACAAACCGGCTGCCAGAGGCCAGGCAACCCAGGGCCCGAAATACCGGTTTGCTTTTAGCAATGGTATTCAGGGTAGGTTTATTACTTGGCATTACCTATATCATTAAATTTACGAATCCCCTGTTTTCTGTTTTTAACTATCATACCTCTATAAGAGACCTGATCCTATTTGTTGGAGGGACATTCCTTCTGGTCAAAAGCATATTGGAAATACACCATAAAATGGAAGGTGAAGCCCGTGAAGTTAAAATTGGAAAAAGTATGAGTATGGTGGCCGCTATTCTTCAAATAATAATTTTAGATATGGTATTTTCATTCGATTCAATTTTAACTGCCATTGGCCTGACAGATAAAGTATTTTTGATGATTATCGCCGTAATTGTAGCTATTTTTATTATGATGCTTTTTGCAGGTGCAATAAGCAGGTTTATAAACCAACATCCTACTTTACAGGTTCTTGCATTGTCATTTTTAATTTTAATCGGGTTTATGCTTATTATTGATGCCCTGCATTATCATGTGCCCAAAGGGTATATTTATTTTGCCGTTTTCTTCTCCCTTATTGTTGAATTGATAAACATGCGGGTAAGAAAAACCACAAATCCTGTTATGCTTAATAAAAAGATGAAGGATTAAATTTGTGTAACCTTTTCGGCAATTGGATTTGATGATTTTGAATCCGTTCTAATAAAAAATTGCTGATAATTATCCTGTGCTTATTTCACTGAAAAACTTATTTTTGTTTATTACATAAAACAATTACCTATGAAAAACAGGACACGCTTTCCGGGAATATTTTGGGCCGCCAATTCTATTGAAGTGTTTGAAAGATTTGCTTACTATGGCATTTATATGGGGTTTGGGATTTACATGGAACATTTGGGATATTCCCGCGACCAATTGGGGATAATTCAAAGTATCTTTTTAGCACTATCTTACCTGGTCCCGGTATTTTCAGGCACTTTTGCCGATAAGTACGGGTTTAAAAAAGTTTTGATTGTATCTTACATTGCTTATTTGCCATCCATTTTGTTGCTAATTCTAACAAAATCTTTTACAGGAATAGCTTTAACCATGCTAAGTATTGGTTTTGCTGCCGGAATTTTTAAACCTTTGATTTCAGGTACAGTGAGAGTTGTAAGCGACTCAACAAATAAAACACTGGGATTCGGAATATTCTATTTGATGGTTAATGCCGGTGCTTCATTCGGCCCGTTAATTGCAGGAAAATTAAGGGTCATATCCTGGAATTACGCTTTTCTGGCAGCAGCTATATCCATTGGAATAATGTTTTTCATTACGCTTTTCTTTTACAAAGAACCAAAACGAGAAATTGAAGGTATTTCATTGAGCAGAAAATTCAGTGAAATGGGAGAAGTCCTTTCCGACGGGAAATTCTTAACCTTTATTATTTTGCTTGGGGTTTTCTTTTGGCTTCCCTTCTGGGCTTTTTTTAACATTCTTGCTTCTTACATAGACAAACATTTAGATACTTTGGTACTGTATGAAAATGTTAGAAATATATTAGGTGGAGGAATTGCAAGTATAGTTTCGGCAGAAAAAGATGGTGCCAGGGTAGTTTTAGGTGAAACTATAGCCCATACCGGGTATGTAATTATTATTTTTCAACTTATTGTTTCAAGAATTTTTGAAAAACGCCAGGCAATTCCTTCATTCTTACTTGGACTATTAGTTGCCGGGGTAGGTTTTCTGTTCCTGGGCCTTTCTAAGACTAATGCCCCCTCACTGGTGTTTTTGGGTATATTCTTGTTTGCTACTGGAGAAATGATATCATCACCACGTATACAAGAATATATCACCTGGATTGCACCGCGAGAAAAAGCGGGT
>CAZWGG010000811.1:0-2630 GCA_964633305.1 uncultured Bacteroidales bacterium | reverse complement strand
GTGCTAAATTTGAACAATATAACATTTATTCAACGGCTTTGCGGGTTGATATGCATATACTTAGAAATGCACATTGTTTCATACATGCTGAACGGTAACAACAAATATAAATTCAGTACTCTTTTTTTCTGTAGCAGACAAAAAATGATTGGGATTTGGGAGGGATATTGTGTTTTATTTAAGGCTTTTTTTAAGAATTATGAATAAACTTATTTATTACATTCTTTTAATACCATTAATCAGTGCTTGTGTTTGTGGTACCAAAATGAGCAATATAGGCTTAATTTTTTATATGGATTTTGTTAATCCGCAAAAAACATATGATTCACTTGTAAATGATTATATGCTGTCCGGATTAACGGATAGTATTAAAATTATTGGGTGCCCAATTATGGTGAGTTCTTTGGATATTCAAATAGATACGCAGGCAGTAAAGGAATATGGGATTTCATTTGAGACATTGAAAGATAAAGTCGGATCAATAAATAAGTTAAAAACATTCTATGAACTATCGGAACAATATGTGATAAACGAATCAGGTCAAAAAATTCCATTCGGGGCTTTTTCAAAGATATATGTTAAGCCCGAATATTATAAACCTGGTATATTTATACCGGAACCGGAAGTCTATTATTTTAACAATCGCAGAGCAGTGAAAATGGAACTTTATTGCAAAAGAAAGAATGAAAAAGAGTTAATCGAATCAATCAAAAGCCGTATTCCTGATTATTCAGATAAATATGTAAACACAGAATGGCAAATTATAAAACAAAATATACAGCCACACAACAAAAAATAGAAACATATATATTGTTTTTTAGGTAAGGCCAGCGTATTTTCAGCAGACATAAACTATATAGCTGTTATATAACTGCAAATCACTCTCCCCTGCCCGGCTAATTTTCACTTCTAAATATTTATTTTGACTTGCATTTAGATATTCCATATATTTAAGCAGAAATTAAAATATAAACGCAGGTGTTCTTTTTGTCCGGTTTCGGAACAAAAACAGTACACATAGCATATATGCAATAGCTCGCGCCCGAGGCGCAACACACTCGTTACAGCACATATGCTTTATGTTTATGGGTTATGCAAAAAATTCTGAATAGATATGGAAAAAATTGATAATAAAACAATTATTCGCCGATTTATCGAGCAAGTTGAAAATACAGGAGATGTATCCAATATTAGTGAATTCATATCAGAAGAATATACGGAAATATATGAAGGTGAACGCTACCCCATAGGAATACAAGGAGCAATAGATCACGTGCTCGGAGTTAGAAGGGTTTTTCCCGATCTAGAAATGACGATAGAAAATCAAATATCCGAAGGTGAGTGGGTAGTGACTATTTATTCGGTTACCGGTACATTTAAAGATGAATGGTTTGGTATGAAACCAACTGGAAAATCGATAACCTTTACCGGAGTGAATGTTGATCGGATCAAGGATGGTAAAATAATTGAACATGGAGGAGCTGCAAATCTTTTCGATCCACTACTGAAAGCTGGAGTAACTGAAAAAAAGAGCTTAAATAAATCAACTCTACCTATTCGAAAAAGGAAAATATACAAAAAATCCACCAAATGAAATAACCGAATATATAAAATTTGTATATTTATTTGTTTCATCCGCCGAAACACGGCTTATTGAGTGAAGGAGTATAAATCAATTTGTTATGAACAAAAAGCAGTTGTGCTATAATAATCATAACGAAAGTGATGATGTGAAAATGTTTACCACAAATAAACAAAAAATGAAGAAAATAATCAGACTTGCAGCAATATTGATTCTATTCATTTGTTTTATTTCAATGAATGTCAAAGAAAAAGACTTTCATGTGAGAATTGAACAAAATGGAAAAGTATTCGAGTCTATCAATGGATTGGTAACTTTAGATAAGAAAGAATTTAATATTGTATTTGAATTTTCAGAACCAATGGGATTACTAATAAATGGTTCGTTTTATGAAAAGACATACAAATTAGCATCAAAAGGTATAATTAAATCTGAGTTGCCTGGATTTAAAAATACAGGTATGGCTGAAGGACTATTGAACCCAGACAAGGAGATTCTTATATCAGACGATTCTCCAAATTATTGGTTTTATGACGACAATGAAAAAAACAGGTTTAATTCCATTGAAGAAGCAGGAGGAAATATTTTATGTAGAAGAATAATTCAAAACCTGTATGATGTAGAAACAAAGACAACCATTAAGGTTGAGGATGTAAGCAAGCCTCTTTATTTAGTTTTCATTTCTTATAAACGGGGAGAAAAAATTACAGACGAGATTGAATTGAAACGAGAATGGATAAAAATAATCTGGAATAAATAATTACTTGTGGTAACATTTTGCATAAGTAATGGCAAAGTAATTACTAAATATCAAGACTTGAAGCACGCCCAAAATTCATCCCGGTTTGACAGGAAAGTGTACCCGCATAACGCTCGTTTAACGCAGTGTAACGAGTGCTACCGACAACTTAATAAAAGGCAATAAAAATTTCGTTTTTAAAATTTGCATTCCCCCTCACCTGCTCTAAGCTTACAATAAAATAAAAACATAAAAAACTGGAGACTGAGGCTGTCTTAAAAGTCCAAAAAGCTATAAAGACAGTCTTTT
>CAZWGG010000810.1:0-2632 GCA_964633305.1 uncultured Bacteroidales bacterium | reverse complement strand
CTAAAGAACTTAATGTTTCAAATAAACAATTAAAAAAGTTAACTATAAAAATAACTGTATTAGTTTTTATATGGATTATCCGGCAAGGTAATATCTATGCCCAACATAGTGAAAGGCAGTTTATTGAAGCCATAAATACAGGAGACATCGAAAAAGTAAAGGAATACCTGGAAAACGGTATAGACCCTAATTTTGAATTACACTCCCGAACTCCCTTAATGTTCGGAATTTGGAGTGAAAATATCGACATTGTCAAATTGCTTGTGGAAAAAGGGGCCATTATTAGTAAAAAAACTGAAAAGATTGGTCCTCCAATAAATATTGCAGCAGAATTAGGCAATAATGAAATTTGCGAATACCTTCTAAAGCAGGGTGCCGACATTAATTCAAAAGACAAAGAAGGCAAAACTCCCCTTATAATTGCCGTATCCAGTAAACATCCGGAAACTGCCAAATTTTTTATTGATAATGGGGCTGATGTAAATGTTCAAGAATCCAATGGCTGGTCTGCATTAATGTTTGCAGCAATGCATGGTGATATTAAATCTGTTGAATACCTTATACAAGCTAAAGCAAATGTTAATATCAAGACAAAAGATGGAGAAACTCCTCTTGAAAGGGCAGAATTATTAGATTATTCCGGGGTCGTTGAAGCCCTTGTTGCTGCTGGCGCTAAATAAACTATCATAAGATGATAAAAATTGACTAAAAAAGGACCAATAAATTCAAGGTAATGTTGAACAAACGCATATTACTTTAAACAATTCAAAAATGTAACCTTATCCAAAATAACGTAAAATAGCAGGAGGATCAAAAATGAAATGTAAAACTTGTCTCTTTTTATTGGCTATAGTTGGTATTTTGCTACTAAGCAATCAGACAAAAGCCCAGAACGAAGAAAGTCAAGCACCGGCCGAAAAGTTAGAAATTCCAAACAATGAAAAACTGGTAATAGTTTGGACCAGTGGTGACAGGGATGTAGCCTTGAAAATGGTTTTTATGTACACCTTTAACTCTAAAAAATTCAAATGGTGGGATGATATTACTTTAGTTGTTTGGGGGCCATCAGCCAAACTTCTTTCAGAAGATAAAGAATTACAAGATTATATAACAAAAATTCTTGATGCCGGGATTGTATTAAAAGCATGTAAAGCATGTGCCGATCAATATGGTATATCGGAAAAACTTGAAGAACTTGGTATTAATGTGAAGTGTATGGGTAGGGAATTGACAGACTATATAAAAGAAGGACGTCATGTTCTTACTTTTTAGTGAGAAATTACTTTTCATTATAATATAATTTGATTGCTTTTAAATACCTTTCTCCATACTCTTTATTTTGGAAATTCTCAAAGTCAGCTATTTCTGGATGATTCGTTTTAATGTATCGGATTAATTTATTTTTATTTTTCATCCAAAATTCCCAATCAGTTGAGGCATCTTCAATACTTATAATTTTATTAATTAAAGCATTGTCAAAAACAAACATTTGTTTTACAGTTAATGGTTTTTTGTATAAAAACTCTATTCTTTTACAAAATTTTTCTATTGAGGCGAAAACAGTGTCATTTTTATTATCCATTGAGATAATATGATAATTAGGTGAAAATACTGAATCCCATTGATAATAATTTTTAAATTTTGCTTTGGAATCAGTAACTGTGTATTCACCAGCCATTAGTTTTATGCTATCCGATAAAAGTCTTTCTATTTCGTTATATTGGCCTTGATTCAAATATTGATAATAATCAGCTGCAATTTTGGTCTTATCTATGGATTGACTACGGAGCAATACTGATATGGAAAATATCCAAAAAAACAGGCCTGCTATAAGTACTTTTCCCATATTCTCTTCAAATATGATATTAAATCTCAAATTCATCGTCAAACTCTACTATCTATTCAAGTTTTACTTTTTTAATAGATCCATTTCCTCTATAGCAGTAAGTGTTACAGGCCCTATTAAACCCGATTCCTGCGGGGGCCATTGAGAAGCATTAAAATACCCGTCTTTACCTTTGTTTGTTTTATTTTTAGGCGGGAAATTCACATTATAGAATTTTTTGTAATTTATACCCCTCCGGTCTAAATCGGCAATTCGGTTACCCATTAAGTTTGATACCTCAATCTCTAATTTGTTATTAGCTTTTAATTGATCATTCGAAATTAAAATTTTAAAAGGCGGTGCAAATAAAATTCCGATCTTCTCACCATTAAGTTTTACCCTTGCACTTTCAGCTATACGTCCAAGATTTAGTACCCATGTATCAGCTTTTTCTTCGGGTTTAGTGAATGTTATGCTATAAGATGCTGTTCCTGAAAACGACTTCAACTTTTCCTCTCCAATATCTGTCCATGAACACAGTTTTTCAATAGTCATGTTTGATGGCAATACAGGCCCACCTTTAATAAAGTTGATATTCCAGGTGCCTGTTATTTCCTTTGGCCTTCCGCTACTTCTTATATACGGAAACCCAGAAGCTCTTATTTTTTTATCAAAAGTTCGTACTATAAAGGTTTCCCCTGGTTCCAGTTGAATGAAAACCTCATGTAAACCTCTTTCTGATGTTCTGGAAGCAGCCATTCCAACTTCTCCATTCATCGGGTTAAAAATAACAGCAGATTTTGCATT
>CAZWGG010000809.1:0-2632 GCA_964633305.1 uncultured Bacteroidales bacterium | reverse complement strand
TTATAAATCGCTTCCTTCTTATTTGTCATCAGCCCTGTTTAGCTCTGTTATTATCGATTTAATGATTAACGAAAGCAACGAATCTGGCACAAATAAGGTAGAATCGGATGAAAGTAAAAAGAAAGATGAAAAAGTACAGACAAAAGACAGCTCATTTGAAAAATTTTTAAGTGGAGTTAATGAACTTAAGCACAGTGATTTTAAAAAATTGTTGCTGTCATTTATCAATGAATCGTCAACCATTTCCGAATTGAAAGAAACAATAGCAAAATGGTTCGATGACTATATGGACAGGGTTACCGGCTGGTTTAAATGGGATACAAAAAAATTAACTTTTTACGTATCTATTATAATTACTGTATTATTTAACATTGATAGTATACAAATTACCAAAACTATTAGTGAAAATGACGAGGTAAGACAGCGGTTACTGGCAGATGCTGAAACTGCAGTTAGCACGTTTGACACAACATTTTCAAGTATTAGTAGATATGTAAACTTAACAAATAAAAGGGAAGATAATGATACAATAACCCCTGATTCTTCTTCAATCAATAATTCATTAGTTTCAACACTGGATACCGCAAAAGATTCCTCCGAAATTGATATACAAAACGAATTAAAAAACATTAAAGGTAGTATTGATACCATTCAACTTGTAATGACATATTACAACCTCCCTTTTGGATGGCCTCCGAAAGATAAATTTTGTAATAAAGAATCATCTGCGTTTTCTTGTTATTGGAGTTATATTAGAAGTATCCGGTTTAAGCAGGTTATTGGTTGGTTATTTACCATAATTGCTATTACACTTGGTGCGCCATTCTGGTTTAATACTCTTGGTACGTTAGTAAATATGAGAAATGCAGGAGCAAAACCAAATAAACCAAAAGAACCAGAAGAATAAAATGGTTACTTATACAAATATTCATACCCATATATTCAACCTGAAATGTGTCCCAAGAAGGTTTTATGAATTTCCGGTAGCCAAACTGCTTGGCAAAATATTGGCGCTTATAGGAATCTCAAGGTTTCTGAAATTAATGGTTCCTGTTTCAAAAAAAGACATGTTTGACAGGTATACTAATGTGTTGTTAATAGGGAGTAAGAAAAACCAGGATATGATTTTTGAAGAACTTCTTGAATCATATAATCATTTAAAAATGAGGTTTGTAGTTCATAGTCTAGATATGGACATGATGGAAGCCGGGGAAACATATAGCAACTACGAAACTCAAATTACCCAATTGTTTGAGGTAAAAAAGAAGTTTCCGGATCAGTTGTTACCATTTTTGTCGGTTGATCCACGAAAAGATTATAATGGATCATTATATAATTATGTGAAAGATAAATTTGACCGGCATGGATTTATTGGTATAAAGCTTTATCCAGCGTTGGGTTTTTATCCTTTTAATCCAAAATTAACAGGTTTGTATGATTTTGCCGTAGAGAATAATATCCCTATAACCGTGCATTGTGACAAAGATGGAATATTTTACCAGGGACAGTTGCAACGAGAACATCTTTTGCCTGACAACCTGAATCTTAACTCAATTTACAATCACGATTACAGGTACATGGCTGAAGAAAAAATAAAAGATTTCAAAAACAATTTTTCAAATCCGCGTAATTTCGATGAAGTTTTAAGTGTATACCCTAAACTTAAATTATGCTTTGCCCATTTTGGAGGGACAAACGAAATAAAAAATTCAGGCACAACCAGTTCGGATTCAAACTTTCACTTAAAAATTAAAGAATTACTTGAAAATCCTTCTTATCCTAATTTATATACAGATACTTCTTATATTTTATCTGAAAATAAAAAGATTATTGATTTAATCGTAAACGATATCAAAAATCCGGTTTATAGAAATAGAATACTATTTGGCAGTGATTTTTATATGACGGCCTGGAAGAAAAAGGAAACAAAACTTTTCAGTGATTTTCTTAAATGGATTGCACCACATGATTTTCAGCAAATAGCTGTAAATAATTGCAATACATTTCTTTCATCATACTATTATACACCTTAATATGTTTTTTTATGGAAGAATTTGCTGATTTGCATTGTCACCCTCATATGAGGTCATTTAATTGGTTACGACATTCGAAATATGAGAAAAGGAGTGACCTGCGACAAAAGTTTTTTCATCCCTGGTTTGTTGTTTGGTCGAAACTTAAGTCACAAAAAAAAGGATCACGGGCATGTGCTTATTCTCAAAGCGATTTAATAAAGTTGAAGAATGGAAATGTTAAACTGGCATTTGTATCTTTATATCCAATGGAAAAAGAATGGTTCAGGACAACAAATAATATGCCGGTAAGCAAAATTCTTAATATATTGGATAATGCTACAAAATTCAAATTTCTTCAAATTTTATTTCCAATTAAAACCGGCTTAACAGAGATAATATATAAATTAAGGAATGATGAAGGGGAACGAATAGCATTCAGGGATATAGTACAAGCTATTTATATGAAATTTCCTATTAGGCGCATAAATTTTCTGCAAAGCAATGAATATGATTATTTTGAGGAGCTCCAAAAAGAAAAAGACTTATTAACTTCTAAAAATAACATCGAATCTGAAAGTGAAATTTATATTCCAACATTAAGAAATTTTTTTATTATC
>CAZWGG010000808.1:0-2633 GCA_964633305.1 uncultured Bacteroidales bacterium | reverse complement strand
AACTAAATGATTTATAACTAATACTTTTCAAAAGTATAGTGATTTTATGAGCCAAAAGTTAGTCAGAAATCCGAAGTTCCGACTCCAGTAGCGAGTAAATTCCGATACAATAAATTATCGTAATTTTTAAACCGATTAGTACTAACTATTAACTTCCAATAGCTAATTTGTATTATCTGCCATTTATCATTAATCTATCATACTAATACTTTTATCACACATTTAAAGTCTTTCCTCCAATAATTCTAACTATCAGATTATCTAATACGTTACATAATTAAAAAGTAATTAGAGCATGAAACGTATTCTAGTAGTTGATGACAACATAATGATAAGAAAGCTTGTACGAAACATCTTTATAAATGAAGACTACGAGATTGAAGAAGCAGAAAATGGAGTAGAAGGATTGGAAAAGATAAGAGAAAATTCTGTAGATCTCGTTATTACTGATATTATTATGCCAGAAATGGAAGGATTGGAATTAATTATGCATTTAAAGAAAGACTTTCCGAATATAAAAATCATTGCCATGTCGGGTAGTAAACCCTACTATTTATATATGGCTAAAAAATTAGGAATTGAAAAAGTATTTACTAAGCCACTTAATCTTCATGAATTTTTAAATGCCGTAAAGAAAATTATCCGGTTTCCTGCAAAAGATATTATGAATAACACGGCTTCTGCATAAACTCTTTTGTATTCATCAAACTTTCAATTTATCCTCTATCCATATCCTCCAAGTTAATGATTGCCGTTACTTATTGTCCTCAATTAAAATATAGTTAGGATTTGTTTACCAATAAAATATTGTTTATTAGAGTGATTATCAATAATTTATTGTAACTTCAAAAAACTGGTATTATTGTTTAGTATCACAAAACATCAGACAAAGAAGATGATATAAATCACCATATTATGATAATAAATATCACTTGCATTATTTTCATTTTGAAAAGGTTAGACATAATTATTTTCATAAATTTATAGATAATATAGTATAATTATCTAAATGTATTAGTAGCTATAAGGTTATCTTCCGTATTTATACTAATAATCGACTATTATGGTGCAAAAGGAAAATAAAAGCGAAACAATACTTAATAATCTTTTAGAAACATATCCCGTTGACACGATAATATCTATTCTAAAGGACATTAATTCTAAAATATCGTCAATGATTAACAGTTCATCTGACGATTTTCTCTTTCTTCATTCAAACTTTAAAAAAGTTCATGATCATATCACAAACATCACAAATAAAGCAACATTGCTTTTGAACTCATTTAGCAACGATAAAAATACGAATTACATAAATGACATTACAACTGCAATAAACAATTTAAAAATTAGTTCTGGCAGTTTTAAATCTCTTATAAATGAATGTATAAAAGTTGAAGAAGAAATAGAAAAAACGCTTGATCATCTTTTTATACCTGTAAGTAATTATAGTCAGGACCTAAAAACTCTAAGACTTTTATCCACAAATTTAAAATTTGATCCGGATACGTTAAATTATTCTAATGAATTAAGTACAGTAATTGAAGGTATTTTCAAAACCTATCCTAATCTTGTAGATCAATTAAAAAATCTTCGCCACACAATAAATAAATCAAGAAATGCACTCGAAACTCTCGAATCAGGTTATTTTAAATCGGTAGATTCATCCCTAGATTACATCAACACATTCATTCAATTTATGTTTAGTATGCATCAAAAAGCCAATAAATTGATGCCCCGGTTAAAAGAAAAAGTAAAACTCAGTTCCGAAAATGCCTCTAAGATAATTACAAACCTGCAATACCAAGATATAGTTAAACAAAAAATAGAACATATACAACAAACCCATAACGATATTCTTGAAAAGCTATCAGAGCTTGTTAATGATAAAGATCAACCAGATTACAAACTTACAAAAGCCAAACTATTTCTTCAGATTAGAGATATTTCAGGTTTACAAGCTGCCCAGCTTGTCCATGCTAACATGGAATATCAGAATGCCATTGAAATAATCACAAGTAAATACCTGGAGCTTGAAGATATGCTCAAGGAAATTTCAGAAATGTGCGAAGAATTTTACTTTACAGAGAATGGCACAGGAGAAAAATCAAAAAACGATCCGGAACTCACTGCTTTAAAAGCGTCATCACTCACAAATGAAGTTGATGCGATAAATAGTATCTATAAATTACAAGTGCAATCGGTGTATGAAAAAATAAATTCTTTTTTTAACAGCTATATTGAAATAAAAAAAATAAGTTTAACATTTCATGAACTAGTAAAGGAAATAATTAAACATACTAATACTTCAGGAAACAACGATATTACAAAAATTGTCAATCAAATTGATTCGGTTTCAAAAGAGCTTTTGAGGGTAACAGAGCATATTGAATCTTATACACAGCAGAACTTAAAACATGCTAAAAGCCTGAAAGAATTAAATCAAAAACAATTTATTGATGGAGAAATTGAGAAGAAGCTCAAACACAACGTTAAAAAATTAATATCGCAGATAAAGTACGTAAGCAAAGAAAAAACAGAAACGTTCAAGCAACTTCATGGTAACCCTGAATATTATAAGATATCTGATGACTTAAATAGCACAATTGAACAAATTAAGTATTACGAGATATTTG
>CAZWGG010000807.1:0-2640 GCA_964633305.1 uncultured Bacteroidales bacterium | reverse complement strand
CAAGGCAAGAATAACGCAGTATTTGGCGTTTTCTTGCAAAGACTAATTAATGTTTTTTAACATCTATGCGCCTAAGCGGGAAATTCTTGCTCTTTAGACACCCTCAGTTTTATTAAGCTGTGCAATATCTATTACTCCGGGCTTATAGCCTCTACAGGACAAATATCAGCACAAGCACCGCAATCTGTACACAAATCAGGATCGATTTTGTAAATATCTCCTTCAGATATCGCATCTGCAGGACATTCACTAATACATGATCCACAAGCGGTGCATTCATCACTTATTACATAAGCCATAACTAATTATTTTTAAAATTAAAAGAAGGCAAATTTAAAGTTAAAAAAATTAATCTGAAACCAATTTTTTTGAAAATTAGAAAATTTAAAATCAATTTAAACAACTTGTCATGGAAAATTATTTCTTACGCTGTAAAAACAAAAAGTACTATCCTTTACTAAGGATCATTTTTAATCCGGCAACGAGCATAAGCACACCAAATATTTTTTTTAATGCTTTATCAGGCAGGTTTATTGATATAAGAGAGCCAATATAGCTTCCTAGTATAAATGCAATTATCAGAACAATTGCAAATTTGAAATTCACATATCCCTTTTTATAGTAATTTAATACTGCCAAAATCCCAATAGGGAATAATAATACTGCCAGGCTGGTGCCTTGTGCCTGATGTTGGGTCATTCCAAAAATAAAAACTAATGCAGGAACAATAATAATACCACCGCCAACGCCAAGCGCCCCTGCAATAATACCAGCCATTAATCCGATTAAAATAAGAGTTATAAGATTAGAGATTGCCATATTTAGAAATCTAAATTCAAGGAAAAATAAAATACATTGTCAGGAAGCAGTTGGTTATTCTCAATACCCCAGGCCCAGTCCAGCCTGATAAAATACCCCAGCAATTGGGTCCTCACTCCAAACCCATATCCTGCCACAATTGGTTCACGGTTAGAATCGAGCGATATGGTTATTGGAGGATGGCTAATTTCACTAACATCATAAGCATTTTTTCCCGCCCATGGAGTAGGTCCTGACCATGCTGTTCCTATATCAAAAAAGCCAATAACCTGGAAGTTTTCTAAAAAGCTGCTGCTTAAAGGATAGTTAGCAAAATATTTTACAATAGGCCAGCGGATTTCAGTATTTATTAATGCAAAATTATTCCCATTACGTATATTTTGTGAGAATCCCCTCATATTTGTAGCAACCGTTTGAAAAGCATAATTTTCTTCACGGTCAATCGGGATTTCATCTAAGGGAATAAATGTAGGCGTTTTTAAAGGGGTAATATTTGTCCAGTTATCAACACCTCCTAAGTAATAAATAAGTTTGCTTGAGCCTTGTGAAGTACTTGCAGCAAACCTGCTTGCCCATATTAAATTTCTGTGAATTCTGACATAACGTCTGAAATCAGCACCAAGAACTATCAAATTATCTAAATTATCTGAAATCTGTTGGTACATTTCTGCAAATATCTTATACCTCGTTCCACTATAAATATTGATTCCCAAATAACGGGTATTGTCAAAAATATGTTCGAACTTTATTCCAAGCCAGTTTTTATAAATGTTTTTTCGCTTAAGAAAAATGGGATCAGTAGACAAAAAGACGGTTCGGTCATTTCTGTAAGTGAACGTTGCGGCCCATGAAAGAACCTGGTTAAACGGATATCTTACAATATAAGATAATTCGTGTGTATGGGTTTTAACTCCAAATTGCATAGGAGGATTATAGTCATCGTCTGTACCATAATTTCTAAATGCTTGCCTGTGAAATATTATTTGCTTATCAACGCGTCTTTTCAGGTTTTCAAAACTTAGTAAATATTCATTACTGTCAAAATCGGGAGATAATCTAAACCCTCCAGTAATTTTATAGTCTTCAAACAAGTCATTTGTGCCCAGTTTAAACAACACGTTCATTCCAGGGTTAAAATATACTGCCCCCCCGGTAAAAGCCTGGTACGACTCATTCAAAAAACTAAAATCAACCTGGTTAACAATAAAGTTTTGATAAAATGCAGTTTGGTATATTCTTATTTTTGGCCTTTTATCATCAGTAGTATCTAAATCTAACTTTAAGTTTTTGTCTTTTAGTTTTGTATTATAGAAGTTAATTTTTTCCTGTTCAAAAATATAATTATTAATATCTATAGGAGAATCATCAAGTTCAAGTGTATCCTGTTCTTCAGTAATTATATTATTGTCTCTAATTTCCTGGATACTAATTGTTTTAATTTCTACATTACGAATGCTATCTTCTACCTGTAATTCTTTTGTATACTCTTTTCTAAATGATGTTTTTTCAATCTCGTCTTCTGGTAAAGCCTCGGGTTGAAAAGGATTTTGGAACATATAATATCGCCCGTTGTTAAATATTATTTCTCCAATAATATCCGATTTTTTACTATAATCATGTTCGAGAATATTTCGGGCGTAATTTGTAACTGGGGAAGTTTTGGCAATGTACTTATAATGAACGGTTGTATCAACATAACTTATTGTACTATCGAATTTTGATATATACCTGTTTACAATACCTGTTTTATCATTGAGTGATAAGAATTTATTTTTATCAAACTCATAAGGTTTTATTTTGTTAATATACTCGTTATCCGAG
>CAZWGG010000806.1:0-2641 GCA_964633305.1 uncultured Bacteroidales bacterium | reverse complement strand
TTTCATCTGCATAGTTCACTCCCGGGTGTCAAGTTTGTTAAATGGAGCCCCGCGGGCATGCCCGCGGTCCCTTTCTTGCCGCCCTTCGAGCGACATCCTGAGGAAAGACCCCCGCCCATGGGCGGGGTCTTTGCCGAAGGATAACACGACGCGTATAACCTCGACGCCTGGGGCCGTTCTGGCCCCCCGCGCCCCCATTGGGGAACCCTCCCGTGGTTCCCCCCAAACAGGTTTTCAGCAGGGGTCTCCCTTCCGCTACGGGGGTCTGCGAACGACCCCAGACGTCGAGAAAAAGAAACACCCTTATCTTCGGTCGACCACGGCAGCCGACGCTTGTTTCAGCGCGGTCTTGTCGACCTTGCCCGTGCGGGTCTTGGGCAGGGCCTCGACCACGGCGACGGCCTGGGGCAGCTTGAAATGCGCCAGGTGCTGCCGGCAAAACTGACGGATCTCCTGCTCCTCGATGACGGCCCCTTCCCTGGCCACGAGGAACGCCTTGACCGTCTCCCCGCGCAGGGCATCCGGCACGCCCACCACCGCGACCTCCCGGACGGCCGGATGTTTATGGAGCGCCTCCTCGATCTCATACGGGAAGACGATCTGCCCGGAGACCTTGATCATATCCTTCTTGCGGCCGACGATGTAATAAAAGCCCTCCTCGTCGCAACGCGCCAGGTCGCCCGTATGGAACCATCCGTCGCGCAGGACTTCGGCGGTCATCTCGGCGTCCCTGTGGTAGCCGTCCATCACGACCCAGCTCTTTATCGTCAGTTCGCCCACACCGCCGGCCGGGACGACGCTCCCCTCGTCGTCCACGATCTTAAGCGTGATCCACGGCGCGGGACGGCCGATGGACTCGATCTTGTCGCTGTCCATCGGGGTGACGGTGTTGGGCGCGTTGGTCTCCGTCAACCCCCAGCCGTTCAAAAGTTTGGCGTTAGGGCAATACGTCTTAAAGCGCCGGATCGCGTCGGGAGAGTTGGGCGCGCCGAAGACGTTGACCCAGCGGATGCTCGAAAGGTCATACTTCTCGAACTCCTTTAAGTGGAGGAGCGCGTAATACATCGACGGCACCATGTGGAAACACGTCACCTTGTATCTTTCGACCAACCGCAGGAACTCTAAGGGGCTGAAACGCTCCATCATCACCAGCGTGATGCCGAAGTAGACACAGTTCTGCAGATAGACGAGCCCTCCGGCGTGGGAGAAAGGCAGGGCGCAGAGCTTCACGTCGCGGGCGCTTAAGTCCACGAAGTGCTCCATGGCCTGGGGCGCGGCATCCAGGTGGCGGTAATTCAGACAGACCCCCTTGGGGCGGCCCGTCGATCCCGAGGTATAAAGGATCAGCGACCTGTCGGTCTCGGCGATATCCGCGTGCGGCGCCTGTGCCGGGCCCGACGATAAAAGCTCCGAAAAAGACGCGCCCCCCTTGTCCGGCGCATCCGTCAGGACGACATCCTTGAGACTCGCGACATTCGAACGGACGCTCTCTAAAGAGACCCCTTCGCGCGGTCGCGCGATCAACAGGGAAACCTGAGCATGTGCGAGGATCGCCTGAAGCTCATCGTCTTTCAACATATAGTCCAGCGGCACGACCGTGGCGCCGAGGCAAAAGAGCGCGAGGTACGAATAGACGTATTCAGGCCGGTTGGGTAAATAGACGGCGACCTTGTCCCCTTTTTTGACCCCGCGACCGCTCAAGCCGTTGGCCAGCCCAAAGACCGTCTCAGCCAGCTGAGAAAAGCTGACGGTCATGTCCTGAAGGATCAACGCGGGCTTTTGCCCGAAATTCCCGGCGTGCTCTGTCAAAAGCCGGCGCACATCAAACTTCACATCCCACCTCTTTTATATAGGTAACAGAAGGTGTAAATAGTTGGTAAAATTTTACTAGTCAATTTTTATTATGTCAAGGGATAAATTCCTATCCGCAACCCCCTGTTTTTTACAAAACTAACCTCTTCTCCTAGATAGGGTTACGACTTTTGTGGCCATTCGGGGAGAGATATATTTTCGTTGGCGAGCTCTAAGCTGACGGTCTGGATGAACTTCTTCTCCGCCTGAAGGAGTTCAAGGTTATGGTCCACGATCGACTTCAGGTGATACGAAGACCTGTCGGCCAGGCGGCTGCCCAAACCCTTTAGTGCCGCCTCTATCTTGCCGAGGACACGGGTACGTCCCTTGAGACGCCGGAGAGCCACGTCGCGCGGCAGGTACGGCAAAAAGTAGAGGGCGATATCAAAGCTGAAGTTCGGCCGCTCAGCGGCGATAAGGCTCTTGGTCAACAGGCGGCGGAAACGCCGCTCCCCTTTAAGGGTCAAGCTATAGACGAGCTTCTCCGGCCGCTTGCCGCCGGACAGGACGTTCTTCTCGACATACCCCTTTTTCTCCAGGAGGCTCAGCGAGTAATACGTGGACTCGACCTCCAGGACCGCGAAGGTGCTGATGACCTTCGTGATCTGCTGCTTGATCTCATAGCCGTGACGCGGCTTGTCCTTAAGCAATCCGAGGATGATCAATTCCTGTTCAATCTTCATCCGCTTCCTCAAAGACCCCCATGGCGCGGAACTTATCGTAGCGCGCCGCGACCAGTTCGTCCCGCGGCACCTTCATGAGCTCGATCAGGTGCTTCTTCACCGAGGCC
>CAZWGG010000805.1:0-2644 GCA_964633305.1 uncultured Bacteroidales bacterium | reverse complement strand
CAAGCTTTTATTTCTAAAGGTTTTATTAAACAACGATATAGAAAGGTTAGATAATTATTTTTATTGCTAGATTTTATCAAAACTTGAAAGGTACAAAGCATATATTTTCGATTTGCAGGAAGGTATTTTTTTTAATAATTATACTATTGTTCCCTTTAACATATGCGGATTTGAGTAATTTGGATTGCTTACTTTTAGCTATTTTTTTATCAGTACTGATATTAATTAATAAATCTGGTATAAATAAGTTTATTTCAAATGAAAACCTACGCTTTTTTATTCTTTTAATTTTTATATACATGTTTGATAAGGTTGAAGGTTTAAATTTTAATCAACAATACAATTTGGGTCTAAAATTTCAAAATAGAATTTCTTTTTCTACCATACTTTTGGTTGTCGTTTTTATTTGCTATGCAATAAGAAAAGTATTCAGCGATGTTAAAGTCAATAATATGTTGCCTTTAAGGTACATATTTACTGGTTTTGCTATTTTAATGATATTAACAATTGCTTTTTATTCTATATTATCTTCTTACTACGATACCAGCTTAAATACTCTATACCCTTTAATAGGTAAGGCAACTAAGTTTCTTGTATTATTTCCAATAGTGTTTTATTCCGGATCAGACAACAACTTATTTAAGAAGTTAAGTTTTTGGAGTGGAGTAAGTATAATCTTGGTGTTAATACTTTGTATCATACTAACTTAATTGTTGAGTTATTATGAGACTATCAGGTTACTATATGTTAGATAAATTTATTAATTATAGCATTTTAGCAGTTCTGGCTCTTTTTCCATTAGCATTAAATTTCTCAATAATATCTCCTCCAGATACTACACACCCCATTTTTTCAGTTAATTTTTCAATTGCGGATTTGCTTATCATATTTGCTTTTGCTTTATGGGTGCTCAGGTCAATATTGCTTAAAACATGGAGAGATATCAATCCACCAGTAAAGCCGGTTATTTTATTAATATTTGCTGGGTTTATATCATTCGTAAATGCATTCTCTTTATCCGGTTGGTTAAAGGAACTAGTTCAACTTATTGAATATTTTTTGTTGTTCTATTTATTGCTTGAGAATAATAATAAAAAAATAAATCTTACCATAGTTAAGAAGATATTGTTCGTAGTAGCTTCAATTAATCTTTTGATAGCTTTAATCCAGCATTGGATATTAAAGGGTGATGTATATTATATCAGGGGATTATTTGAAAACAGAAACGTTTTCGGATCATATCTTTGTATGGTTATACCCCTGGGTTATGTCGAGTTAATAGAATCAAAAGTTATAGCGAAAAAAATCTGGATGGTAGTGCTATTGATGTTGACTTATTGGGTCTTAGTTTCAATTAGTTCATTACTATCAATAGCAATAAGTATACTTTTCATAAGTTTTTTTCTTGGAAGAAGGTATTTCCTGTTTTCCATTTTCTCTATTCTTTTTTTAACACTTGCATATCCTCATATCACTTCAAATAAGAACTTCGAAGAAGTTAAATATTTTTTTCGTTTTCAAGAACAAGGCAGTATAAATCAAAAATACTATAAGAAGTTAAGTATTCTGAATTTAGATAATTACAAGGCATTTTATAGGAAAGATTTAAAAAACGGTAATTATATATTAATTTCTGGCAACAACTATCTGGATGTTAAATTACCAGAGACAATTCCAGGAGACCGCTATTCAGACCTTGACAGCACAAAACAAATTAAAAATCGTTATGTGGAAATGCAAGCTGCATTAAATTTAATAGGAAAAAATTTCTTGTTCGGTGTAGGATTGGGTAATTACCAAAATAATATAGGGTCTTATTTCATAGAATTGCCCAAAGTAAACACCTCAGAGCCAAATCAAAATAATACTTATTTGCTGCTAGGGGTAACAATGGGTGTCTTCGGGTTTATAGTTTATTTATGGTTGCTTGGTAAATCTTTTAATAGTGCATTAAATCGATTTATACTTAATAAAGAAGGTGAAGAAAAATTCTTTTTTCTTGGATTATCAGGTTCAATAATTGCCATAGTTATAGAAGGTTTCTTTTCGTATTTGTTTGTATCTAGTTTGTTAGTACCTTTTGTTTTTTTGATTTACTGTTCTAACAAAAAAATGTAGTAAAGAAGGCTAACCTGCCCTATTTATAAAATTGTACTTTTCAAATCAGGGAGTTCCTCCGAAGTTCTATATTAATACATACCAAATAACTTAGATCTTGAATAAACTAAGGAAAGTACTCTTTTTAATTATTGTTTCTACTCTTTTACTGATCACCATTTTCACTTCAATCGAAAAGGTAGATTTAAAATCTTTTATATGGTTGGAAGCAGAAGAAGCTGATGAGAAGGGATCGGGGATTGAAGTTGTTAAAGATCAGACCGCTTCTAAGGGTATGGCCATAGTTAGTAAAATCAAAAGCCACAACACATCTGATTTTTATAAGTACATTTTTTTTGTTAACATAAGTGGAAATTATGATGTATGGGCAAGATGCTATTGGCCTGGGGCCTGCAGTAATTCGTATTTGTTACAAATAGACAACTCTTATAAAAACAATTATATTGGCAATAATGGTAATTTTTTTAACTGGCATTGGATTAAAGGGCCAACATACGTGGTCAGAGTACTTATTATTGCCTCACAT
>CAZWGG010000804.1:0-2645 GCA_964633305.1 uncultured Bacteroidales bacterium | reverse complement strand
TAACAAAAGGGATAACTATTTTTCTTGTTGATTTATTCGCACAAAGAACCTGCACATTTATCGGTTGTTTCATTAATATTTTCTTCAACTCCTTTGTTGAGACACAAACATCTCCCATTTTAGCTACAGTTTGTGAACCCAAATCACATAAATGTGTATCATGTAACGCACGTATATGAAAATAAAGGTTTGAAATTACATCCTCGTTAAGACTAACATTTCTCCTGGTTAAATTATAAAAAGAATTTTCATCTATTATTTCTGAAAGTTTAACATATTTGTTTTTCTGAGCCTGATATTGGCCTTTGACTTGACATAATTTTTTGAATATAAATGCTCCTTGTGCGGTCTTTGTGGTTATAAATTCATTTTGAGACAGTTTATTAATTTTTTTTATGCTTCTTCTGTTCAATATGTCAAATTCGAGTATCATTTTCTGCCCGGATATAAGCTTATAATTATCTTTCCAACTTTTAATGATTGAATCTGGTAAATCTTCAATTGAAGAATATTCTTCGATTACCTTTTCAATATCATTAAGAATCTTTCTGTCTGTTTCTTTTATAAAAAGAAAATCGTAAAATACACTTGTTTCAGAACTATGTTTATTCTTTAACAAATTTCTAAATTTTCTGTACCTCTTAATCTTGGCCTTTTCTTCAACTAAAATCTTATTTTGGGTGTTTTCAATGTTTTCGTAGAACAGGGCATATTCAATCAATGCACTGAATACTTTCTGTGCGGGTGTTCCTTTCCCATATATATCTTTTAGCTTTAAGAATTCAGATTGCTTGATTACTGTATTCCCTACCCTTAGAATTGCTTTATTATTATCAATTTTATTTTTAACCGGTTTGGAACAGTTTAAAAGTAAAAGAACAAGGGCAAAAAGAAAAAACCATCCTTTCAAATACCTTTTTTTATTATTGCTCATGACATTAATGCCTAATAAATTAATTTGAAGAAAGTGTCAGGTCATTTATCCTTATATCACCATATCCTATACCCTCAAAGCCTATTGATAGGTTAAGTCTATCAAAAGATATACTATCTGTATATTCTGCAACAAGTTTTTTGTTTACCATTATTTTCCAACCCGGGAAATTATATTTGACATTAACGTGTTCAGATACGTCTGAAATTTTACATTTAATTAAATTCTTATTCTCTTTAACAAGCTTTAATGTATTTTCTTCAATTATAAGCTCATATAATTTCTCGTGATTGTTCTTTATCAAAGAAAATAGATATTTTTCGACTATATCTTCTGAAATATACTTTTTGTAATTTAAATCAAAGTTAAACTTGTTACCAATTAAGCCGCATCTATGTTTCATAAAACACTTCTCTACGAACTTCTTTTTTATTAACTGAGCATCATTAACTTCATTGATATAAAACATATCGCTGGGATAACATTCCCAGTCACATAAATCAAGTGATCCATGCTCTCTAACTTCAAAGCTGTAATAAAAGTGTTTTCTGGAAACCGCTTTATACTTGGTGGAAGAAGTAACAGAAAAGTCATCAAACGAAACAGGGCTTTCGCTTTCTGTAAAAAACCCAACTTTCCCCGATAATTAATGCCGTGAAAAATATTTAATTACCTCAACACCGTTCCAAAAACATCTTATAAGTCCATTTGATATTAATATTTCACATTTATTCCAGAATGATGTATCTTTTGTTGTTTCAGGAAGAGTTTTCTCTGCTAAAATTAAACTTTTGTTATCACTTAACTGTATTAACTTAAAAAGTGCATTTTTCTTATCAATGGAAAATATAAAATGGTTTTCTTCATTTTGATATGCAAACAGTGCACCTGATTCACCAGCCCGATCTCTTAAGGCAAAAGTCATCAGGTAGTCGTTCCAATAATCTTCACCTGTTATAATCCTGGCAAATCCATTATCTCCTGGTATTTTTTTTCCCTGTAATAAAGTAGTTCCCCTCCATCCATTTGCCACCCATACTCCATCAACAATGGTATAATTTCTAAGTGAGTTTACTTCAAAAAAATTATCAAAAACACCAGGAATTATCTCACTTGAAAAGTAAATATTTTCAATACCTATACTTTCTGAAATCAAACCAATTCCGGCTTCACCATTTTCATGAGTTGAATCAGAAAGACATAAAACTGTTACTCCATTGATCTTGACTTCAACATTGGGGAAATTCCTAATAATAGTCACTTGTTCATGGTTTTTGTCCCTATTAAGAACCACATTGCAAATGTTTTCTTTTTTACCATTTTCCAATTTATATAATTTTGCTCTGTGTCCACTCACAGAGAATAAATAATAGTTATCATTATTTTTCTTGTTAAAAATCACATTATAAGGATGTTGATTAGTATTTGGCAAGAAAATATCAAAACTGAATACAAAAACATCAGGTAGAAAAATATCTTTTAAAAACAAATAGGTAAAACTATCCTGTGACCGTTTCAGTCTTAGGAGATTTCGATTGTTTAAGGTATCAGAACCTATTTCCCAGGCTTTTCTATTTTCAAAACTCAGTCTACTCCAATCTTTATCATTAAACGACAAAAACACTTTTGAAAGGTTTCCTATCCCAGAAGGGATATAAGAATGATCTGAAGTTATTAATAGTTTATCTATAGAAGCAGATATTTCTTCATT
>CAZWGG010000803.1:0-2648 GCA_964633305.1 uncultured Bacteroidales bacterium | reverse complement strand
AAAATTGATATATTTCAAACTGTGATTTAATTAATTCTTTGTTAATTTTTTAGTTTTCGATACCTATCATTATTCCCAACTGTCAATTTTTTATATATTTATACACTTATAACTTATAAATTACCTACACATGAAAAACAAAGAAAACCGAAAACTTAACATGTACCTCAACGTAAATGAAATATTGGAAAAAAATATCGATACCTGGGGAAAAATACCTGAATTAAAGAATGCATACAATGATTTTGTGGATAATGTAAAAAAAATTACCGGATTAAAAAAAGAACAGGAAAAAGACACCAAATCTATTAGAAAACTTAAAGAGAATACCCGTATAAATCTAATTGACAAATTATTTCCTGTAAAAAACATTTTGGAAGTATATGCTTATGATAGAAAAAAGACAAAGCCTATAAAAAATGCCAATATATCTAGGAATAAATTGTTGAAAAATAAAGATTCTTTACTTATTGATACATCAAAAAGTATTTGGAAAAAAGCAGAGAAACTTTATAGCCAATCTGTTTTACCTGTTGAGAAAGTAAAATCCAACTCAAAAAAATATAAGGATTTAACCAAATATGGGTTAAGTGATAAAATACTTGATGAGTTAGATAAAGCCCGTAAAGAATTTAGCGAAGTCAGGCTAAAGTATAAAAATCAGTTATCTGATAAGAAAATGTGTACTAAAAAAATTAATTCACTTCTGAAACAAACAAATAGACTATTAAAGAAAAAAATAGATAAACTAATGGTACTTGTTGAACGGGAAAACCCACAGTTTTTTAAAAAATATAAAGAATCAAGAAAAATAAAAAAAATTACTGTTGAAGAACGTAATATTGTTACACCAAAAAGAACAGTTCAACAAGATATACCCAAACAAACTGAAACTACTAAAAAAACCAATAGTCCTGTACCAGTAAAATCAAAACAACCAAGACCAACTCCACAAAAACCGGCTAAACCAACAGTTAAAAAGAAAGTTTCAGCTAATAATAAACCGAAAACAACAAGAAAACCAACAGTACAACAAACCACGCCCTAAGGACGTGGTTTGTTACAGTGTTAATCAACTCAGTAATAAAATAGACAGAAAACAGGGAAAAGGTATTATAAAGAAGGGTGCTAAAATGATTTTTCGTATGGCAAATACATTTTTCCGTTGTGAATTACAGGAATGGTAATTGATTATTTTCGTTTATCGTGAATATGAAAACGGCTGTTTATTTTAACAGAAGAACCTAAGGGTTTTACAGGTGCTGCTTCATCTGTATTGGTATTGGTACGGCAATAAATTGAACCACCAGCGCCAATAACTGTTGAAGGTAACAAGTCATTTACACAAACTTACATTAACAGTCTCCGAGATAATCATCCCTCTGGAAAATGTCACTGTTAAATTTCCATATTACATGAATTATTTGTATCTTCAATAAGATAGGCATAAAAAAAGTAATATTTAAAAAGGCAATAATAATGAAAAAAAGGAGTGTAATTTATTTCGTTTTAATGGGAACCATATTCCCATTTTTAGCCTACGGGCAAGTTTACAAAAATAAAAATGCCGAAAAGATTGTAAACGGCAGTTCCCTGCTCAGGGTAAATAAAGAAAACGGGAGTATTACATACATTCATTTAAAGGATGATTTTAAAGAACCGTTAAAAAATAAAGAAGCCTGGTTACATAAATCTCTAAGTCTCTCGACAAATCATCGTCTAAAACTTTTACATGAACAGAAAGATAAAAAAGGCTTTACACATTTTAAGTATCAACTCTATTACAAAAATATACCTGTTGAATATGCTGTATATACCATACATGCTAAAGAAAGTGAAATCCGGTCTGCCAATGGCGAATACATGGTAGGCAATGATATTTCAGTAACTCCTAGATTGAGTGAGCAGGAGGTTTTTAACAGGGTAATTGAATACGTAAATGCAAAAACATACATGTGGGATTCAGTCACTGCTTTGCGTCCTAAAGGGCATTTGGTTATTCTCCGTGTTGATGATGCCTATGTACTGGCTTATAAATACGATATATACGCTATAGAACCATTAAGCCGCCAGTTTATATATGCAAATGCAAATACAGGCAAAATTCTTAAGGCAGTGAACAGGATACAAACAGCAGATGTTCAGGGCACTGCCGAAACCTTATATCATGGAACCGTAAATATAACCACCGATTATTATAATGGTATATACCGTTTAAGGGACAACGGAAGAGGCGGTGGAATTGAAACATACAATTTAAATCATGCAGTTATATATTTTCAATATGACGATGCTACCGATTTCTTAGATGATGATAATTATTGGAATGATACATCAGGCTATGACCAGGCGGCCCATGATGTTCATTATGCTACCGAGGTAACATACGATTACTTCTTATCTGTGTTTGGGCTCAATTCGTTTGATAACCGTGGTACCCCACTGAAAAGTTATCTTCATTATTCATATAATGAATCAAATGCTTTTTGGGATGGCACGTGCATGACCTATGGTGATGGAGATGAGGATAGATTTTTTCCGTTTACATCTACAGCAGTAATTGCCCATGAAATAACACACGGCATAACACAATATTCGGCAAACCTGACGTATGCCGATGAATCGGGCGCCCTGAACGAATCATTCAG
>CAZWGG010000802.1:0-2652 GCA_964633305.1 uncultured Bacteroidales bacterium | reverse complement strand
CTGTGTGCCGAAGTTTCTCCAAATCAATGCCTCTTCCGTCGTCTATTATTTCAATATGTACATTTGTACTTGAATGGTAAGCTTTTAGCAGGATACTTCCTTTTTCTGGTTTACCAAGTCTTAATCGTTCATCTCTTGATTCAATTCCATGATCAATTGAATTTCTTATAATATGCATTAACGGATCAGTAAGATTTTCAATAATTGTTTTATCCAACTCGGTATCAGTACCTTGAGCTTCAAAAATAACTTCTTTGTCAAGTTCTTTTGATAAGTCTCTTACAAGTCTTTGAAACCTGGTGATTAACGTTTCAATAGGCACAAGAACGATTTCAAAAGCCAGGTCACGTAATTGTCGTGATAATTTTTGAATGTTCTCGGAGATTCCCATAAGTTCTGATGACTCATCGTCTTCGGCATATAAACTTAATCTTGCCTGTGTAGTTACCAGCTCGCTAACCAGGTTCATTAAACTATCAAGTTTTTCAGAAGCTACCCTTATACTTGATATGGTATAATCGCGATTTTTTACCTGGTCTTTTCCGTCGTAATTTTTTTTAGTTTTTGAGGTATTCGATTTATCAAATTCTTTAACAAGCATTTTTAGCTCATCAATACCAATATCTTTTTCTCGATCGGTTAATTTCTCCAGTTTTTTGCAAAAATTTTTATTTTCTAAAAGGTTTCCGTTAGCCAGCCTGTGAATATCGAGGCTGGAATTATCTTCAACGAAAATGAAGACATCATCGATAGCATTTGTTTTTTCAGAAGTAGCCAGGATAATTTCCCAGTAAACATAACATTTAAATGGTTCTATATTTTCTATTTGTGGGATATTTGTGAAATAGGGTATTGCAAAACAACTGCCAAGCGAAGCTAACTCATCAAGTAAATAGAGAGGATTAGTTCCATTATCAAAAATATTAGGGTTTGGGTTAAAATAAATATAATAGGTGTAATATGCCTCATCAGATTTTGGTGAGCCATATTCACTATCTTGCGCAATACTGGTGTCTTTCTTCTCAAAATTTGCAATGGCATTTATTTGATTGATAAGTAGTTTATGTTCTTCTTCAACTTCTTCGGATTCAGCAGGTTTATCACTAATTAAGAGTTTTAAATGATCGGTTGAGGCCAGGGTTAAGTCAACTATTTCTTTTGTTAGAGATAATTCTCTATTGCGTATTAAATCATATATAGTCTCCAGGTTATGAGTAAATTCACTTATTTTTTCGAACCCAAACATAGAACCGGCACCTTTGAGAGTATGCATAGCCCTGAAAATTTTTTCAATAAGTTCAATGTCTTCTGGGTTATTTTCTAATAGTAATAATGATTGTTCAATATCATTAATGTGCTCAGAAGCTTCTTCAACAAATTTTTGTTTTAATTTATCCATTATCGTATAACTTTTGTTATTGCAGCTAAAAGTTTTGCAGGAACAAATGGTTTAATAATCCATCCGGTTGCCCCGGCTTCTTTAGCTTCCATTTTTTTTACGGCCTGCGATTCAGTTGTTAAAAATAGAATAGGGGTACGTTGATATTTAGGCATTTTACGTACTTCTTTTATTAATTCAATCCCATTCATTTCCGGCATGTGCAAATCGGTTATGATAAGGTTTATGTCGTCACCATTGAGTAATTTTAATGCATTCTTACCATTATCGCTTATAAGCACATTGTAGCCCTCATTCTGTAATGTAAAATTGACAATCTCACGAATACTTTCTGAATCATCTACAAACAATATTGTTTTAGTCATATTCTTATAGTTTACTTGTAATTTACAAAATCTTTAAAACCAGCATTTAAAAGCAGTTCAACAGAATCTTTTGATAGGTTCATATCAATTTTTAATACTTTATTTTGTTGAGTAAATGATTTTTTTAGGGCAAGAATAAGTTGAATCCCTGCGAGATCAATTTGATTAATATTCTCTAGTTTTATATGTACTTCTTGCGTGTCTTTGGTTTCTGCTAAAAGCTTATTTCGCTGATCATTTATATTATTAATAGTAAGCTCATTTTTTATTATTAATAATTTTACAATATCCTTTTTCTTTCTAGCCATATTAAAAGGTCATTATTAAAATAATTCTAAATTATCATCTTCCTCATTCGTCTCAGTTAATGGTAAGCCCGAGTAGCCATTGAACAGATCCATATTTCCATTTTGATTTTCATTTGCTATATATTCATGGACAATATGCTCACTTTTGACTGTATATCTTTTTCTTAATGATTCAAAAGTCTCTTTTTTGTCTTTATCGTCTATTATTTCTCCAATATGAAGTTTTTTTGATATACTATCCAAGCTTAAAATTATTTTTTCAACAAATAAATAGTCCATGGAGCTATCTTAGTTTCATTAACCCAATTGTAAGGTTCAGTTCCATCTGCAATTGGTTTGAAGGTTTTTACTATTTTTAATTTAGACTTTTTGTATACTTTTTTGTAGTTGTTACCCGTAAATAAAATATCGTAACATGGTCTTTTATCATCTATATCTGTTGTAATTATTGATACTACATCTCCATTTTTAGCATATTTATTTTGGGGATATTCTTTTGTTGAAAATGATGTCCATTCATGGGTGTAAATCTCTGGTGAACTAACAATATTTAAGATTTTTCCGTCTTCTTTTAAAAGAT
>CAZWGG010000801.1:0-2660 GCA_964633305.1 uncultured Bacteroidales bacterium | reverse complement strand
ACGTGAAAGATTCAACGACTTGACATTGTACTTTTTATCCAAAAATCTATTAATTAAAGAATTATCAGGTTCTGGTGAAAGTGTCAATATTGTAACTTCAAAGTCTTTCCTATCCAGATTATTTAAGATGTTAAATAACTGATTTGTCGGTCCGGAGTTCCTAAAAGTCGATACAATGTATAAAACTTTTATCATTATTTACCTTTTATTAGATTTTTGTACAAAATATATGCTATCCCTTTTGTCTTACCCTTTATATTTAAATTCATGTTTTTTCTTGACTCATAAGCTGATTTTAAATTATGTTTAGCTGAGAGAATAGAAAGTGATGCAAGCCAAAGAAATATTTGGTCAAGTCTCGAAGAATCTGGATTCTTCGCAAAATTTTTATTTATATTAAAAAGGTATTTCAATATTGTTATATTAAAAATGTTCAATCTTTCTAGTGCCGGATTAAAAATTAATCTTTCTAAATCAGATGAAAGCTCTTCTCTTACCCATTTTCCGTATAAATTATTACTTTTGTTATAACTATCCATTATCAAATTATTACCGTAATACTTTTTCCCTGTTCTTGCCCATGGAATATCTAACAATCTCTTGTCTACTGATTTTAAAATAAAATAGTAAATTTTATCCCCTCTTACCTTTGAATCTAATGACCATATATAGGAGTAACTATCAGGTGATCCGAATAACTGGTAAGTTGGTATTCTTTCATTAACGTGGCTCATACAGGAATTTAATTCTCTTCTCATGTAATGACTTAGTCTTTCTATCTCATAAATCTGATAATTACGTTCACGTTTATATATGTTATGATAATCTATAATATCATCTTTTGCCCTCGAAATATTTTCTTTGTAAACTTTTCCGTATATTATACTAAAATGGTTTTTTAACAAACTTGTCAATGGCCCGAGTTTACTAAAATGAACTCCGCTATATTCCCCTCTTCCCATACTATCTCCAAAACTTGCTGCAATTATGCATTCAATGCCATCCATATTTCTTATCTCAGACATAGCATGTAAATGTTGAGGAGCAAATTCACACCCTAACTTGGCAGTTATATATATATTCTTAAAGAGAAGTTCTGGCGTTAACGGAAAATAAGTAAAATCCCATTTGTACAACTTTGAAATTTCTCTTGCATATATCACATCTCTAGAATTACTAGTTCCCCATGTAATCGCGACTATATTTAAATTTAACTTTTCTTCATTATTTATTGAATATAAAAGTGCGGCGGCTATTCTACTGTCCATTCCTCCTGAAAGTAATATTCCAATATTCTTACGTTTACCAATATATTCCAAAATCTCTTTTTTCAAAAGTGAAATTATGGTATCTGCAATATCATTTTCAAGGAAAACTTTATTCCCATGCAAAGGAATTGAATAATAATCCCAATCATCTTTTCTTTTATTAGGTTTTGCCATCCACGGGGATCTTTTTAGTTGGGTTATTATGGTTCTGTCGCCTAAAAAGTAAAAACAACCAATGTGTTCACAAATTGCTATAGGATCAATAAATAATTCTTTGCATGAATTATTAGAAATGAATTCTTCAAATGAATTGTATATCTTTCCTATATCATTATACTGACAGTATTTATTATGAAACCCAAGATTATTGTAGTATTTAAAATCTCTAAGAATATTGATATAAACTGGTTTATTCATTTGAAAATTTATTTTCTGGTTTTTCTAAAAGGAGATTTGAAATTCCTCCAAAAAACAAAATAATATAAGATATACCAAGAATTCTTGGCCTTTGGTATATTGAAAACAAAAATATAATAATAAAAGCTATGACCTCTTTTTTATACCAGACTTTTCTTGTATTTATTAAAAAAAATGATATCATTAAAGTGAATCCGATTAATCCCTGATTGTAAATAACCTGTTTCCAAGTGCTAATTCTTTTTGATAATATTAAGTGAGCATTCCTCCCTTTTCCAAATAAAACAGTAGATGTGTTAGAATGAAGAAAAGATTTAAATCCCTTCTCAAATATATCCCTTGTTCTATTGTCTCCTACTATTTCACCATCAACAATTTTAACTCTATCATTAAAAGATTCTTTTATTATGCTTTCTCTTGGTAAAATAAATGAAGATATTAGAATTACCATAGATATTAGAAGTAGATTCATTAATGGTCTCTTCAAAATAAGAAACATAATACTCATAATTAAAAATGCTAATGAGAATGAAAAAATCCCCCCGATTAGAATAATTATATTCTTTACCTTCTTTAAATCATAATTATCAGATATTAGGAAAAAAGCAGCAAATGTTCCTAAAAAGCCAGGTTCATCAAACATTCCACACATTCTTATTGGCTTTCTTGGCCATAAAGTAACTGAACCAAATATTTTTTTATAGAAGACTCCTACATCAATTTTTTGCAAATTAATAGGCATCAAAATTGAATAATCTAAATCGATCCCCATTATATAAAAAATATGAACAATAATTCCTGGGATAAGAGATATAGCAAAAAATGCAGAAAAGATTTTATATACCTTTCTTCTATCTTCATTTTTCAAAAAAAAGAAAAGAAAAACAACAACTAACGTATATTGGATATATAACTCACCATTAATTTTAGGAATTGTAAAATGGATGACCGTTGGCTATCGGTAAATGAAATTGC
>CAZWGG010000800.1:0-2663 GCA_964633305.1 uncultured Bacteroidales bacterium | reverse complement strand
TCATATCTATTAGTTGAAAACGCATCTATTATTGCAAAGAGTTTTGGTATTAGCGAGCGTATTATATCAGTTACTTTAATTGCCTTTGGTACCAGTATACCTGAACTAGCGACATCTGTCATTGCTGCATTTAAAAAGGAAATGGAAATTTCAATAGGAAATATTATTGGGTCGAATATTTTTAACCTGTTTAGTGTACTTGGCATAAGCAGCATGATTAAAAATATTAAAATACCTGAACTTACAAAAAGCTTTGATGTTTTCTGGATGATGGCTGTAGCTCTTGTTTTGTTTTTATTTGTTCTGCCACTTAAAGGAGGAAAATTGACCCGGACAAAAGGTGTAATTTTATTTACAATTTATGGTGTTTATGTATATTTACTCTTTGCTAAAGCATAAAGTAATATAATGATTAAAGTAAGAAATATAACAAAATCATTTGGGGAGCTTCAGGTTTTGAAAGGTATTGACGTTACCATAAACAAAGGAGAAATAGTTAGTATTGTTGGGGCCAGTGGCGCAGGAAAGACAACACTATTGCAAATTATTGGCACCTTAATGAGGCCAACCTCGGGAACCATTAGTATAAACGACACTATGGTTGGAAATTTAAAAGAAAAGCAACTGGCACAGTTTCGTAACGAGTATATTGGATTTGTTTTTCAATTTCATCATTTACTTCCTGAATTCACTGCGCTTGAAAATGTGTGCATTCCTGCTTTTATTGCAAAGTCTTCCAAACATGCTGCAGAAAAAAGGGCTAAAGAGATACTCACCTTTCTTAAACTCAATCATCGTCTTGATCATAAGCCAAATGAACTGTCGGGAGGAGAACAACAACGGGTGGCCGTTGCCCGGGCGCTTATAAATAACCCTTCGGTTATTCTTGCTGATGAGCCTTCGGGAAATCTCGATACCGAACATAAAAAAGAGTTACATGAACTTTTTTTCAAACTACGTGATGAATATACACAAACCTTTGTAATTGTTACCCATGATAAAGGACTGGCCGGAATGTCAGACCGTATGCTTATGATGAAAGATGGAAAGATAATCAATTAATAAAAAATTTAAAAAAAAGCAGCCTGTAAAAACTTATTTTACAGGCTATTTTTTATTTAGTAGCTATTCTATACTTAATCCCTTGCCGTAATCCTATATGCCTTTAAGCAAATAAATCAATACCCCGGATTTTGAGGATAGATTCCTTTATTCAGGTCAATCGCTATCATTGGAATCGGGCGTAATATTTTATATTGTCCGTCAACTCCTTCAAACGGATTAACACCGGTATCAAACCATTCTCCAACGTCTTTATTATAAAGTTCGGTCTGGAATTGTTAAATATATGGTCATCCGATGTGCTATCTAATATGGTTAGTCGGAATTTAATTTCTTCAATATAAATTTCTTTGATATTTTTTTTTCGCAGCCTGGGCTCTCATATAATTCAAACACTGATTTCTAACCATTTTGTATAAATACGCCCGTAACGATGATTCAACTTTTAAGTCTGTACGTTTAATCCATAATTTTAAAAAAACATCTTGAACAATTTCTTCGGCAATCTCATTTCGTTTCAATAAATCAGTTGCAAAACGCAGCAGAATTGAATAATAACATGCAAACAAAAATTCTTTCGCACAAACAACATATATTTTAAAACTTACTTCAACCTATTTTTTATATGAGTGGAGAATAGGGGATTCGAACCCCTGACTTCCACGCTGCCAGCGTGGCGCTCTAGCCAACTGAGCTAATTCCCCAATTTATTAAAAGAACCATCACACTTATATTCTTATATAAGCACCGCAAAAATATTAAAAATTCAAAGAATCTAGCCAGCGCATAATGCTTTTTTTATAAGATTTGTTTTATCTGCTGATTTATTGGAATTTATAATATATGTGTAAAGTGTGGTACAATATTTGTATATATACTTTATATACCTAAAATACTCAATTATGAAATCAAAAAAAACACCGGGAGCCTACCTCGAAAACAAAAAAATAATATTTTTTCAAGTAGGACTGATAATTGCATTGGCATCAGTTTTAATTGCTTTTGAATGGTCGAAATCGAATAACAACAACACATTGTTGTCTGGATCAAAAATAGATAAATACATTGATGAATTCCCCCCAATCACACGGACTTTTGAGAAAGAAGTTATACCACCGGTCCCTCCTCAAATTGAATTAATAGTAAAACCTGATTATCTGCCAATTGAAAATCAACCGACACTGCCTTCTATTGAGACCTGTGAGGATGAACTGATAGAAATGTTTTTTTTGCCAGATGAAAAGAATATTACGGGAGATGGCAGCGACATTTATATTGTTGCAGAGGAAATGCCTGAATTTATAGGAGATTTTAGAAAATTTATATCCGCAAATTTACATTATCCCAAAATAGCGAAAGAGAATAGAATAGAAGGGACAGTACTCATTAAATTTGTTATTGATGAGAAAGGAAACCTGGCCAATGCAAAAATACTTAGAAGTGTTGATAGTGCACTTGATCAAGAAGCTTTACGGGTTATTAATTTATCTCCCAGGTGGAAGCCTGGAAAACAACAGACCAAACCTGTGAAAGTTGCTTTTACATTCCCAATAACCTTTAAATTAGCGGGAAGATGAAAATATGGCTTTGAAATTTTGTCA
>CAZWGG010000799.1:0-2666 GCA_964633305.1 uncultured Bacteroidales bacterium | reverse complement strand
ATTCTATTTCCAAAATCTTGTGTGCGGTTAACATCATTATTCGGATCCTCAAAATTGTTAGCACTATTATTTATAGGGATACCGTCTAAAATAAATAATGGTTGATTATTACCGCCGATTGAAGAATAGCCTCTCAAAATAACCTTAGTCGATGCTCCGGGAGCACCTGAAGCAGTTGAAATGTTTACACCGGCTATTTTGCCTTGTAAAGCATTCAGTGCACTTCTGTTTTGACTTTTGGTCAATTCCTCATTAGACACTTGCACAGCAGAGTATCCAAGGGCTTTTTCAGGCCGACTTATGCCGATGGCCGTAACAACAACCTCATTGACCAGTAAAGTTTCAGTTTTCATGGCTACATTAATCACAGATTGTCCGTTTACCGGGATCTCCTGTGTTTGCATGCTAATGGAACTAAATTCAAGTGTGGCGTCAGATGGTGCAGTTAGGGTGTATTCACCATCAATATTAGTGGCGGTTCCAGTGGTAGTTCCTTTTACAACAACCGACACACCGGGAAGAGGACTCCCATCATCGGCACTGGTAACCTTTCCCGATATTTGTATGTCCTGAGCACGGATGGCAACAAAGCCAAATAGCATCAGGCATACAATCAAACTTGTAATTTTTTTCATAGATAAAGATTTTAGGTTTATAATAGGTTAATATTTGAAAACACACACCGAATAACCTTTTTCGGTTATTCATGAAGCCAAAACTAATAAAAAATGTTAAAAAGAAAAAATATACAATAATTTTATAAGTAACTAGAAATTAACCACATGTATTGTATATTTATAACAAAATCGCTTATAAAAATTCAGTTTTTTTCGTAACTTGTTGTGATGTAAGTTAATAAGCATGATATAATATGTGCATATTGAAGTAAATTAATACTATTCAGAAGTTTATGATAATTGTCATGTTTTTGACATTATTTTTATTTTATCATACATAAAATACTATAAAAGAACATAGCTGGTCTAAATTAATTAAAAAAAGCAATTGCGAGAATTTGTGTTATAATTATCTTTATTGCCCAATTGAAAATTTTAGAATTATGTTAAAAAGAATTCCTCATACTTATGTTATTATTTTTTACATAATAATTATATCAGCCATATTAACATGGATTATTCCGGGAGGAAAATATATAGAGAAAAGCATTAAGGTAAATGGGACTGAAGAGAAAGCACTTCAATTTCAATTTACACAAAATGTAAACCAGTCATGGCAAATATTTTCATCCTTATTTAAAGGTTTTCAGCGTCAATCAGGAATTATTGCATTTATTTTATTGATAGGTGGTGCATTCTGGATTATGAATAACAGTAAAGCCATTGATGCCGGAATTTTTGCCTTTCTTCGTTTTACCAAAAAACTGGAACATATTGCTATATTGAAAAAACTGGGAGTTAACAATATTATTCTTATCATAATTATTTTGTTGTTTAGTTTGTTTGGCGCTATTTTTGGAATGAGTGAGGAGACCATTGCTTTTATTGTCGTGTTAGTCCCTCTGGCCATTGTCATGGGCTATGATTCAATAACCGGGGTAGCTATTGTATTTGTTGCGGCAGGATTGGGATTTGCCGGCGCTGTTCTTAATCCGTTTACCATAGGTATAGCACAGGGGATAGCTGAATTACCTTTATTTTCAGGAATTGAATACAGGATAATATGTTGGATAATTATTAATACTGTGGGTATAATTTATATATTACGGTACGCTAACAGAATAGCTAAAAAACCGGAACAATCATTAGTCTATAAAGAAGATACTTACTGGAGAAACCACTCGGACCAGCAAAGTGAACATATTTCTTACTATACTCCTGTTTCTGCTTGGGTTGTATTTGGAGTAATCTCAATTTCGTTAGTTCTTTTTTCTTTTCAGTATACAGAAACAAAATTAAAAATAGGAAATTTTTCTGTTGAATGGCCAATATTCCCTGTTATAACATGCTTATTTATTATTCTAGGATCACTTGCTTTACGTAAATCGGTTCATTTTTTTATTTTATTGTTACTTATTTCAACTATTGTATTCCTAATTGTCGGTGTAATGGGGTATGAATGGTATATTATGGAAATCGCCACCTTGTTTTTTGCTATGGGCATATTTTCCGGAATTGCTGTTGGGAATTCAGCAAATAATATAGTTAAATTATTTCTGGAGGGAGTGAAAGATATTTTACCTGCAGCCATGGTTGTTGGATTGGCAGGAGGAATTATAATAATTCTTGAAGATGGCCAGGTAGTGGATACTATATTGTATTATCTTTCAAAATCGATGGAATCAATGGGAAAAGTATCAACCGTAGGTATGATGTACGTTATTCAGACTATAATAAATGTTGTTATTCCTTCCGGTTCAGCCAAAGCAGCTCTAACTATGCCAATTATGGCCCCTTTTTCCGATCTTGTTCATATTTCAAGACAAGCAACAGTGATGGCTTACCAGTTTGGCGACGGGTTTACAAATATGATTATACCCACTTCCCCGGTTTTGATGGGTGTATTGGGAGTTGCCAAAATAGCTTATGAAAAATGGTCGGGACGTAAAATTTATCATTGGCTTAAATTTGATATGAATTTCAGAAGCTCAACAAGCAATAAGCCATTAACTTTAAGTAATATATATCGCCTGCTTACACTTCCCTTCT
>CAZWGG010000798.1:0-2678 GCA_964633305.1 uncultured Bacteroidales bacterium | reverse complement strand
TGATCAACTACTTCAGCACTGTCGCCGGTAAGTTCATCTTCATCACCAGTACTTTCACTTTTACAGGAAAAAATAAATAATACTATTCCTGCCAGTAATAATAATATACTTATGTAAGTAATACAATTGTTCAAATAACAATTTTGGTTACTTTTCTTAATTATATCAGTTGGGGACAATCAACTAAACCCGCAACACTTTTCAATGGCAGATGTGATGACCTTACTATACAAAAATCATTGGATTATATTAGTCAGCTTACCGGCATACAATTTGCATATACTTCCAGTACAATTAGCGATTCATCAAAAATATTTTTTGAATTTCAGAATGTTACACTTATTGAATTACTTGATAAATTTTGTAAGGTAACAGGGCTAAAATATTCTCTTTTTGGAAGCCAGGTTTTGCTTAAAAGAGGCAGACAAAAGCCTGTAAGACATTTTTTTTCAGGCGTTATCATTGATAAAGATTCCCAAATGCCTATTCCGTATGCCACTGTTTATATTTTTAATCATCAGCTTGGATGTATTTCAGACATTCACGGTTATTTTAAACTTGAAGTTAATGAAAATGTATTTGACGATACGGTTACCTTCTCATCTATGGGATATGAATCTTATTCTATACGGGTTGAGGATTTTTCTATGCAAAAGAAGGATACTTTGGGTTTAAAAAGCATAGTTTATGAAATTCTTCCTGTTCCTGTTTCTGCTAACGATTTTAAGGTGGAGACATTAGGAAATGATAGGAAGAAACCAAGTGGATCACTTTACATGGACACAAATGGTCAGCAAGCTGCTTTACTAGTGGAAAATGAGGACAATTTAGATGGAAAAATATTGACTTTAAATTATTACCTGTCATCCAGTGGTAATACCGATGCCCCTTTTAGGGTACGATTGTACGAAGTGGATTCCATCACAGGCAGACCTTCTAATAATTTACTAAATGAATTTATTGTGGTTAAGCCCGATGTGGAAGAGGGATGGTATTCAGTCGATATTAGGAAATTCAATATCATGGTACCTAACCTTGGTTTTTTTATTGCAATGGAAGGGGTTTTTCCAAATGATTATGATTTTTATATGAGCAGTAAAGATTTTATCGATCTTTCCGATGGAGACCACTTGGAAGCAACAAATAATGAACCGCATTCTATTACTTACGGGCAACAACTTGGATATACCCGTAGGAAAAAAGATAAAAATAATACGTGGCATTACTCTTTGTCACACACATGGTTTCAGCTGAAAAAGCAACCTTTTGGGATTATGGTTTCGGCTGATATTCAAGTAAGAAAAAATAAAAAAAATAAAAAAAGATGAAACAGTTGAGCTTGATAATTATGTTTTCATGGGTGCTGGGATTCAATATTAAAGCCCAGTGCAATAACAAGCTGATGGAACTGGCTGCCGCTCATAGTGGGAATGATGCCTTATTTATTCGCGACTTCAGGGTAAAATTTGAAGAAGGTACCATGAAGCGACCGTCACCCGTGGCACGATACCAGGTTTTGTTGAACGAAGGAATTCATTACAGGTTTAATGTAGTTAATGCAACTGATTTTGAAGGCAAAGCCATTCTTCAGCTATATGAACGAAACCGTATATTGGGTAGTACTTTTGATGTTAATACAAAGGCAGATTTAGGTACTTTTGATTTTATTTGTGATAAAACAGAAACTTACCAGGTTTTAATGTCCTTTCGTGAAGGGAAAAGGGGATGTGCTGTTGGAGTAATGTCATTGGTAATAAGTGATTCTTTGTATACCACATTCAAAGATAAACCGGAAAGAGAGTTAGAAAAACTATATATCGGGATAGAAAATGAATTGACCATTGCAGCAACTAATATTCCGGGCGGCACACTTGAAGTTGATATAAGCTGCGGGGAAATAAAAGGGAATAATGGCAGGTATATTGTTACAGTAGAGAAAGAAGGTATAACAACAATTAAGGTTGTGGCCAGCGATAACAGCGGACAAATTTCGGAAATCGACTCCATGGACTTTCTTGTGCAGCAGATACCTGTTCCTTATGCAACTTTTTCGGGACTACAAGGGGGGTTAATATCAAAACATGATATTGAACAAACAAATCATCTATCTTTAATATATACTTTTGATATTGAAGAAAAACCTTATGAAATAATAGAATTTACCATTTCAAAAAGATATAATGAATTAACAGGTGAGAGATCTTACAATTCTAAGTTAACCGTTGCACAACGGGCATTTTTACAATCACTTAAAAAAGGGGATTATTTTGTTATTACTAACATTATAGCGAAAGGGCCCGACAGTACAACTCATCAATTGAAACCATTGATGTTTATAGTAGATTAAAGACACAGACATTAGTTTGGCATAGAATTATTTAGAAAATCTCAATCCACTGATTTTCACATATTCTTCATATCCGGACAGTAAGTTTATTTGTTATTTTAGTAAGACACGCAAGCCGAACATTCTGTTTCAATTCATCGTTAGTTAATAGCTCTTTTTCTTTTTCGGTAATTTGATTTACTGCATTTAAATCAGAAATCAAGACTTTGCATTTTCCGCAAGTAGCATTTCCTCCGCATAATGACGTTAAATCAATGCCCCCAATAATTGCGGCATCTAAAATAGATTGATCTTGGTTTATTTTAACACGCTTACCGTCAGGTTGGAAAAT
>CAZWGG010000797.1:0-2684 GCA_964633305.1 uncultured Bacteroidales bacterium | reverse complement strand
AACAGCGATTTTCGCAGCATTATAACCGTCATATAGATATAAGAAAATTTGAGTACAAATTACTTAAAAGTCAACTTTAGATTTACGCCATCAAGCCATGATAATGCCATTGGTAATCTCTGCCACGGTACTGATCTCAAAATCGGATTATGAGCTTTACGTGGAAATGTGACAGTAAGTTTATCATCCCTGACACTGATATCCGCCTTGCCTTTTATAAAATGGCGGTAGATCTTTGGAGCATCACATTGTTCGAATCCGCGTAATTTTTGAGCAAGCATATTATACAAGGTATCGGCAATCATGGTCATAACAATATCAAAATGTACTTTAATCAGTATAGGGGAAGAAAGGGAATTAAGGTGAAAAAACTTAACTGCTTCGGAAATAACATTTTCAACACGCCACCGTCTGGCATAATTTCCTACAAGCAGTTCCAATGGGATATCAAAATCGTTTGTTATCAAGAAAGCAGGCTTCTCGTGTCCATTGCCTTTAATAATAACCTGGCGCAATTCTGCATCATAATCTCTGATCGTTGCATAGGATTCATATACCAAAGGATTGGGATACTTTCTTTTTGCATGGGGGATATTAATGCGTTTCCATGGACCGAGGTCCTCTAATTTATCCAACAGGACCTTTCCTCTGCGACGAAGTGTAATAAATTTAATGCCTTGATCATTTAGCTCCGAAAGTTTTGTATAAGTCGTAAATTTAGAATCGAAGATAAAAGTAGGTTTAATACCACGCTGAATGTTTTTCCAGAATGATAGAAAGTCTAATATCTGATCATCTGCTTCGTTTTTTTGGATATCGGAGGCGGTATAGAGAATGAGTTTGGACATGGCATCCTGGGCAAAAAGTGTGAGAGCCCCTTTCATTCTTTTACCTCGGGCACCAGCCCAATGTTCTTCTAATACGGATTCATCGCCATAATGAGGAACAGTGTGGAAGTCAAGATTTATAATGTTTCGATCATATAGCCTTAGCTTATTAGCTTCTTTGACAAAAGCTTTTTGAAGGCGTGAAAGATGAACTTCATCCAAAGAGTAGGAATAGGTTGACATGGCCGTACACTTTGGCAGAACATTAAGTCCTGCAAAAAGACCAAGGCCCGGGTCAAAGGAATGGTCACTCATATGAGCATAACGTTCCGTACCGATAAGTTTCAGGGTAAGAAATGAGAGGATGTAATTGATTGCGGGGATTGTTTTAGTTCCAGGTAAACCAGCGGATTCGATAATCTTTGTTATATTAAGTTTTTCCATAAAAGGTGCAAAAAGAAAGGCGCCGGCTGATTCACATTCAAAGCTTTTTCCTTTTACCCGCTCTATAGATATGGTCTCTGATCTCTCCGGTACTTTGGCTCCTTTCACAGTAAGCCCTATTTTAAGCCGAGTACGTCGGGGAAGTTTTGGAAATCCTTCTTCAGATAAGACACGCTCAATGGTACGAATGGACAGCTCAATACCTTCTTCTGATAATAATTGGGTTATTTCTCCGGCTGATAAATCATGTTGTCTCCAATTGCGTATTTTCTCACGAATCTCGGAATTAATTCTGCGTCTTGAAACCTTTCCCTCTGGGGCGGGTTCTGAAAAATCTATTTTCCCGGTGCTGAATTGATGACGTAACAGGTGGACATAAGCAACAGTATACCCGAAACGATCAGCCACGACTTTTGCAGGCAGCCGATCCACAAAAGAAGCTCTCAAGGCTTCATAGCGTCGTTGCCAGTCGTGAACAGGGTGTATAAAGTAGGAAGCATCACGCATGGAAATCTTATATATTATGTCGATTAAAATGTCAATAATAAATTTGTTAAAATATAATCGTCTCCATTGTTGAGAATTTACATTATGCCTGATCATGATTTGCAATATATTGGTATTAAAGGATATACTAGATTTTATCACATTTCACAGTATGGATTGATTATGTATCTGATATTGTTTTAAGCTTATTTTTAATATAGGTTAACCGACATATCGTATAAGATTAATATGCGATTGATAATCTGGTTAACTTTATAACCTATTTATATCATTGACTTTTTTGTGTTTATAAAAGTGGCGGTGTAATAAGTATCTTATATCAATTTAATGCTGCGAAAATCACTGTTTAATAAAAAACAAAAAACTTTGCGTCCTTTGCGTCTTAGCGGTTTAATCTTTTAGCTTATCTTTTCCCTCTGAACTGCACGATAGCCAATATCATTCCGGAAATATACATTATCCCACTTTATTTTTTTAACCGTTTCATATGCCTTTTTCCGGGCCTCACCCACACTGCTGCCAAGGGCTGTCACACAGAGGACCCGTCCGCCGGAGGTCACGACCTTTCCATCTTTCATAGCAGTCCCGGCATGGAATACTTTTATATCATCCTCTTCAGACCCCGGAAGCCCGGAGATTACATCACCTTTATTATACTTTTCCGGATACCCGCCTGCGGCCATTACAACACCAAGGGACGCCCGTTCATCCCATTCAGCCTCTACCAGGTCGAGATTCCCGTCAATTGCTGCTATACACAGCTCTACCAGATCAGATTTGAGCCTCATAAGCACGGGCTGGGTTTCGGGATCTCCGAACCGGCAGTTATATTCCAGAACACTCGGGGTCCCGTCTTCAAGTACCATGAGTCCGGCATATAAAAATCCTGTGTATGGACAACCTTCA
>CAZWGG010000796.1:0-2688 GCA_964633305.1 uncultured Bacteroidales bacterium | reverse complement strand
ATCTCCAGTAAGAAGGCTTGTTTTTGAAGGTGAAAAAATAAAGTTAGATTCTAACGGGCAAGAGAAAAGGGAAAGATATAGTAATCCTGCTTCTGTATTAATTTACAGGAAATCTCAAAATGAAGATTACAAAAATAATGTAGTAAAACACTATTCTGTAAAATCTAATATCTTTCTTAAGCATTTTAAATCTATAGTAATTGAAAAAAATGATCAAAAGCAAATACTTCAAAAACACTTTATTGAAAATGATTGGATGTTTAAAGTAGCTTTATATGGAAATACATTGGATTTCCTTTTCTTAAAAAGGCTAAATCAAATCACAAGAAAGATGCTTGATATGATTGATAATAAGGTTGTTTTTAAAGGGGCCGGAATACATAAAGGATCTCCATCGAAATACAAATCTTTTTTACCAATAATAGGTAAAACTCTAATTGAAAACTCAGAGATTCAACATTACTTTACGAAAAGTGATTCTACTAAAATAATAACACAGAAGGAATCTCATATAAAAAGTGGAAAAGAAAAAGGACTTTATGAAGGTCTACAAATATTATTAAAAGAACAGGCAAAAAATGAATCTGAAATAGTTGTATCATTTACAGATAAGAATTATGCTATTAAATCTGGAATATTTGCAATTTCTAGTAAAGTAGATATTAAAACTTTAAAAGTCCTATATTCTTGTTTTTTATCAAACATTTATTCATATTATATATATTCTACATCAGGTTCATGGGGAGTATCAACCAGGCCGCAAATTCGATTAGATGAAGAATACCTTTCCTTTCCTTACAAAGAAACAGATGAAAACAACAAGAAAAAATTGATAACACTTGTTGACAATTTTCTGCACCCATTCAAAGAACATTACAATCAGGAATTCCCAATGGGCAATCCACCCGTTTCTTATAATATTCTTGACGAAATAAATGAGAAGATTAATACTCTATATGAAATTTCAGAAGTTGAAAAAGATCTGATTGATTATGTAATGGATGTTTCTCGTTATCAGTTTCAGGAAAGCAAACAACATAAAGTGTTAAATTTCAGGAATAAAGAAGATGACTTGCGGAAATATTCAGAAGTATTTCTGAAAGAATTTGAGAATATTTACGATAATGAATTTTTGAAAGTTGAAATATATTTGTTAAATCATTTTATTGCCATAAATTTCAAGTTTTTAAAAGAAAAACCATCAACGAAAGAACAATTAAAAATAATCTATAATAATAATTCAGAAAAGGAAGTTCTTTCAATAATTTCAGATAAATTATCTATTTGGAATATCACAGACTGTAAAAATCCTGAAAACAATATATACATTCAGAAAGATATTAAAGGATTTGAAAAAGATTCATTTTACATCATCAAACCTAATGAATATAAATGCTGGCACAGGGCCATGGCATGGTATGATGTTGCAGAAATAAAAGAGGCTATTGAAAAAGCAGAGTTGAATCATTTAAATAGTAGTGCAAATGTCTCTTGATGCAACACATTTTATTTCTTCAAGACCAAATAAAATTGCAATAACTCAAAATCGGATAAAAGAAGTTTTGTGGTATACTGCTGAATGCTATACCCTTCTTAAAAAGGACAATGTAACATATAGTAAGAGCTGGTGCTCAACCAATACAACCTATCATTTTGAAGACTACCTTAAAATGGAATTTGTTGATAATTATTTGATAAAGAACAAAAGCATAATTCAAAATAGACTTTCAGCATTAGAGCAAATTAATTTCAGTTACGAAACAATAAAAAGATATACTAATTCTAAAGGGATTGAGGGTTCAGATAAAATTGATATTTATATTAATAAATTAGGATTGCAGGGTATCTGGAGAAACCAAGATGAACACATATATCTTGCTATTGAATGTAAAAGGATTAATCAATTATCTGATTGCAATAAGTACATTGGAGACATCCAAAAATTCTGTGGCAGAAATTATAAGCAAACCCGGTTACCCTTTGAAGGAATGCTGGCATTTATTGAAAACCAAGAAGTTTCGCATGAAATAGTATCTAATGATATAAACACAAAATTAAAAACGAATAATATAATTATTACAAACAAATATCTTACTAAAGAAATCATTAACGTTTCATTTGAAGGAAGCTATTTATCTGAACATGTAAAAGAACACAATAAAAATTCTGCTTTTTCGGTATACCATCTTTTATTTGATTATTCTGGTAATGTTATAGATTAAAATGTGCTTCTAACTTACAAATAACCTCTTCAATTAGTCGTAAATCCTCCACCAAAAAGTTCGAACTTTGACTGCTTGCGTCCACTTCAAAATCAAACGGTTGTAACGATAAAAATTGCAACCGTTTTTTATTTACCCAACAATTTACCCAACAAATTATTTTTTAATCGGGTATCTTTTTATTTAATTATTTATGTAATCCTTGAATATATTGAACTATGTGTAATAGTAAATTTAAAGTAACGGCATAGTTGCCAATAACATAAATCTCACCTTGATAAAAGTTTATTGAAAGTAGACGAAAAGTAGGGAAAAAGTAGACATAAAGTGAACATCAACTAAACTGAAAGTCCATGTAAACTCTACGAAAAGTGGACAAAAAGTTAAGTAATATTTAAATAAATAACATTTTGTCAGATACTAAAATTACTATACAGGTTAAACGTATCTTTAATTAATATTTAAT
>CAZWGG010000795.1:0-2697 GCA_964633305.1 uncultured Bacteroidales bacterium | reverse complement strand
CCTATGGCAGATGATTTTCTAAAACATATTTTTATTAAAGATAAACCAACGGAAATAAACTATTCAGGAATTCCGTCATCTTTTGAAATACCTATTCCAACAAGAAATAGAAAATCTCATGGTGAATTTCTTAAAAAGAAATTTGAAAGTTTATGGGATTCATATGAAAAGCAAAATGAAGAAAGAAAGACTATTTCATTACCAACTAAGGAAGGTATATATCTTGAATTTATTGGTAAAGAAGGCTACGAACTAGCAACAAAGAGTCTTGAAGATATTAGAAAAGGTGTAAGGTTATTAAATATTCATAGCGTAGGGGAAAATGAAATTACTACAAAGGCAACTATTTTCATTCCCCACACAAAAAAAGAATTCTTTTTAAAAAAGGTTAATGACTATTTAAACAAAGATAAAAAGGGAAATAAACCTGCAAATCAAAGATTAATTAATGAAATTGAAGAAATAAGATTGGCTGTGCTAGAATCTTTTTGGCAAGATACAATTGAATTATTACCAAAAGATGACCCGATTTGGTGTGAGATTTGGTTAATAACTAATAACACATTAGAATCTGCAAATGAAAAATGCAATAACCTTTTTGAATTATGTGATTTTTATAATATTAATCATTCTCAAAATTATTTAGTATTTCCTGAACGTGTTGTAATTCTAGTTGAAGCAAATAAATCTCAATTATTAGAATTAATAGAATCATCATCGAATATTGCAGAATTTAGACTTGCCCAAGAGACTGCGAGCTTTTGGACAGAAATGGATAATATTGAACAATTGGAGTGGGCGGAAGAATTGAAAAACAGACTTAAATTAGATACTGAATCAAATATTTTTATTACAATTTTAGATGCAGGTGTTAACAATGGGCATATTCTTTTGAGTGAAATTCTATCTGACCAAAACTGTCAATCTTTGAATAGTGAATGGGGTACTACAGATAATGATATTCATTTTGGACATGGTACTTCAATGTCAGGAATAGCTGCTTATGGAGATTTGACAAAAATTCTTAAATCTTCAATTGAACACAACATAAGACATAAACTTGAATCTATAAAAATATTACCACCAGACGGAGAAAATCCGCCTGAACTTTATGGGGATTTTACAAAAAGAGCAATCAGCCTTGCAGAAATCAATAATCCTTCAGCAAATCGTATCATTTGCATGGCTGTTTCAAGTAAACATCAGATGGATAGAGGTAGACCTTCTTCATGGTCTTCAGCGATTGATGATATTACCTCAGGGTCAAACGATGATGTAAAACGTTTGTTTATAATCGCAGCAGGTAATATAGCTGAAGATTCCATTCAAAATTATCCAGAAGATAATTTAAAAACATCCATTGAAAGTCCTGGTCAATCATGGAATGCAATAACTGTTGGAGCATTTACAAATAAGATTCAGATTAACGAACAAAAATACAAGGGATATAAAACACTTGCATCTGCAGGTGAGTTATCACCATTTTCTACAACTTCGTATCCATGGGATATGTATAAATGGCCAATTAAACCAGAAATTGTAATGGAAGGTGGAAATATTGCTGTTGCACCTGATAGTCAATATAGTTCACATGAGGATTTAAGTTTATTATCTTTATCTTATCAACCAACAAAAAATCAATTTCAATATTTTAATCAAACCAGTGCTGCAACAGCAGAAGCTTCCAATTTCGCAGCCAAGCTTTTTGCTGATTATCCAAACGCATGGCCAGAAACTATTAGAGGTTTAATCATTCATTCTGCATCGTGGAATGAGAGAATGTATTCTCAATTTTCAATTGATAAAAATAAAAAAGAAGACCTTCATAAACTATTAAGAATATTTGGATATGGGGTGCCAGATTATGAAATAGCAAGAAAGTGTTTAACTAATAGTCTAACTCTTATTGTTGAAGAGGAAATTCAACCATTTGATAAAATTGATGGAGCATACCAAACAAAAGACATGCATTTGTTTAGTTTACCATGGCCTACTGAAGAACTTTCTAGTTTAGGTGAAAAAGAAGTAAGTATACGGTTAACTTTATCTTATTTTATTGAACCTGGGCCTCTAGGTGTTGGTTGGAATTACCGTTATCGTTATGCTTCACATGCTCTTCGATTTGACCTAAAAACCCCAACTGAGAGTAATGATGATTTCATTAAAAGAATTAATAATGCTGCAAGAGAAAAAGGAGAAAAAGGTTTTACAAGTAATAAGTGGCTAATTGGAGAAAAAAGAAATGTTGGTTCTATTCATTCTGATATGTGGACAGGAACAGGTGCGGAAGCCGCATCATGTGATTTAGTTGCTGTTTTCCCTATTATTGGTTGGTGGAAAGAAAGATCAAATCTAAAATGTTTTGACAACAAGACTCGATATTCATTGATTATTACAATTCAAACGGAGGAAACTGAAGTTGATTTATATACTCCAATAATAACTAAAGTAGGTGTACCGATTGAGATTAAAACATAATGAGGATATTTCCGTCCCTTCATTGCAAGGCACATTGGCAAAACCCGCAAAGCTAACTCTGCAACCAAATTTTGCCAAAGAGCCTTTTCGCCCATCCCGTTCCATTGATGGATTGACAGTACAAATTTGATAGATCAAATGATAGAGTATAAAATCGCCAGTGCCTAATATATAGGAATATGTGCGACAAGAAGTTGATAAACATACTGCTAAACGCTT
>CAZWGG010000794.1:0-2698 GCA_964633305.1 uncultured Bacteroidales bacterium | reverse complement strand
ATTCGATCCTAAAACCTCTAATTTTTACTTGTTCGTCTTTTCTTCCCAGAAATTCTATATTTCCACATGGCAGCCAACGCACTATATCACCTGTTCTATATAAATTATTTCCCAGAGAGTATGGGTTATCTATAAACTTTTCTTTTGTTAGTTCAATATTATTTAAATATCCCCTTGCCAATCCATCGCCTCCGATACAAAGTTCTCCCGGAACACCCAATGGCATCAACTTAAGATCAGTATCTAAAACATAAACTTCTGTATTCGAAAGAGGTTGTCCAATTGGAACAGTTCCAATTTCGTCGCTAACAAAATTGATTGGATAATATGTGGCATAAACAGTTGATTCCGTTGGCCCATACACATGTATCAATCTATCTTTTCCTAAATATTTAAGGGCCCTTTCAGTATGTTTTAATGAAACTTTTTCTCCACCAAATAACAACTTTCTAATATTACTAAGATATTCCATACCTAGATCAACTATTGTATTAAACAAAGCAGTGGTAATGAACATTACTGAAATACCTTCCTTGCAAATTAAATTTCCCAGCTTTCTTAAATCTAGAATCGTCTCTTTCGGTACCATTGTTAATTGTGCGCCATTCAATAAAGCGCCAAAAATATCAAATGTAGAGCCATCAAATGCATAGTTTGATAATTGCAATATTTTGTCCTTTTCGTTAATTTCACAATAGTTAGTTTCCTTCACCAACCGAACTATACTATATTGATTTACCCCAACTCCTTTCGCTTGCCCTGTAGAGCCCGACGTATACATTACATATGCCAGATCATTAGAGCTGGATTTCGTCTTAAACTTAATTTTGTTTTTTTGAGTTGCCTGAAATTTAATTTGATCTATGAATATAACATCGCGCATGCAATTAATTGTATCATGGGCCTTATTATCCCGGAATGCTATGCCATCTATTTTTTCTAAAACATTTACAGACGGCATTTTTTTATTGTTTAACAAAATATGGTTCACCAACTCAGCAAATGTTACTTCACCTTCCCCTAATATTACCATATCGATATTGTTATCTGCAAGTACAAGTTCATAATCACTCGAAGCATATGGTCCACCTGCCACAATCGGACAAGTGTGCCCCCATTGTCTGATTAAACCAATTGTTTTATGGTAAAAATCTTTGTAAAAACTTAGGGTCCGAATTCCTATTATATCCGGATTAAAGTCTTCGAACATCGATCTTAATTGATCATAACTATCAAAATCATATCTTGATTTAGCAATTTTGCCATTAATTTTTTCTCCAAACTTTTTCTGCAAATATGCTAATATTGACATCAAACCTAATGGTGCTTCTGCCACATCATACATCATTTTTTCCCCTCCAGAAAAGAATTGAGATAAATCTAAAAGAAAAATTTTCAAAGCTGCTTTATCAGGTTCTACCTTCTTGAAAGCTTCTTGCATTTTGTCGTTTAAATTTACAATTCTGATCTTTTCTTCCGGTAAAAACTCCTTTTGAGATAATTCATCTTTGGAGATTCTAATAAATCTTAACAGGGTATCAAAACTGTCAATATTAGCAGGTAAATAGCTATTGTATTTTTGCACAAGTTCATCTTCGGTAAAAATTTTCATTTGATAAGGCAAAACTTGAAGCAGCCGTTTTTTATTTAAAAAATAGTCATTTAAAAACTCTGCCTGTAAACTTCTAGTAAATTTCTTATCGAAAGGCAATGTTTCCGGCAATTCATGATAAGCCAAATGTTCCGATGCAACTATAACTTCTTTACTTATTCCATTTTCAAGGGCCAATTTTTCCATTTCTGAATTTGGAAATATTTTGAGAATACTAAATTGAGGAAAATGAATCCACTTTGATTCCTTCAAGAATTGTAAAGTTAACTCTGCTTCTTCCTCAGTCTCAGTGGGAAAACCGTGCATTAAGAACAAATCCAAAACAATATTTGGATATTTTTTGCAGATATAATCAATGTTCTCACGTAATTTATCAATCTTAATATTCTTTTTTATTAATTTCTGAATTCTTTCAGAAGCTGTTTCCAGGGCCAGTGATATATTGGTTGTCCCTGCTTCAACTAAAAGGTCAATATAATCGTAAGTTAGTAAATCACCTCTTAATCCATTAGGAAAATAAAACTCCACATCCAGTTTGTTTTTAATGACCCTTTCAAAAAAATCGGTTGAGTTCTTCTTATTAAGGTTAAAAATGTCATCTATCAAAGTAAACCTACGGAACCCTATATCGTTGTAAAGTTTGATTTCTTTATAAATATTTCCTGAAAAACGTATAACATGAGTTTTCGGCCAAATTTTATGGCAATAGATACATTGATAGGGACACCCCCGTGTACATTGCACTGCAATACTGTTTTTTACACCAGACATACCAATTCTATGGGAGTATTTTTCATAGTTAATATGAAATATTGCTGGAATAGGTAAATCATCTATATTCTGAATTTGTTTTCTTTGTTTAGTTTTAATAATTTTTGGCCTAGAGCCTTTTTTCACCTTCAGATCGAGATATAAAGAGCCCGAAGTAATGTCAGAAGTTGATATAATTATATCAGGGAGGGAATCCGAAAGCATAGTTTTAATCTTATTAGTGGGGGTATTCACTTCGATTGGCAAATAAGCACTGCCACTTTTTAAAATACCAAAAATCCCCGGCATCATTGCAATAGAGCGTTCCATCATAAG
>CAZWGG010000793.1:0-2700 GCA_964633305.1 uncultured Bacteroidales bacterium | reverse complement strand
TTTTTAACGAAGTATTGATTTTCCCACAAATGATTTGCTTTTATCTTTACAAATTAAACTATGAATAGTTGGTGCTATATCCAATACTGTTGTGTCTTTTTTTATTCCATTAAAGAAATTACCATATCCGGTCCAAAAGCCATCTTTTCTGTGCCATCCGCTTTGATTTGTTCTGTGAACTCGAGAAGCCCAGTAATTGTCACCTAAGGGTACGAATCTTTCATCGGCCATTTCAACTATTATATCAGGAGCATTGGAACAAAAAGGACCGTTATAGACAGCTTCCCTTTCCTCTACTGATTTAAACATTGGAAGGCTTGTTTTAGGATTGTAGAGAGATTTAAGACATTCAATTATCTCCTGCCTTATTTTTTCGTAATCTTTTTGCTCCACGATACCTTTTTGATATCTTTCTTTTAAGTTGATATTAATACCATGTGATCCTTGTACGCTTTCAAAAGCATAGGTATTTCCCCAATTGATTGTTTGTTTTCTTTGTTTTAAAAAATTGTTGTTTTCAAGATATTTATTAATCGAAATAAAGTTTATTAAAGGGCCGTAACCAATTTCTGAGAAAATCAAGAAGTTTGTATTTGAAGGCAAGCGGGTTAAAAAACTCTCCAATAAGTTATCCAAGAATAAATAAGATTTAAATAGAAGTGTTTCTTCATCACTAAATGGTGATCCTGTTTCAACTTCTTGCCAAAAAAAATGTGATAACCTGTCAACAATAGTAAAATTTGCTATCATCACATCACATTCTTTAATCATTTCCATTGCTACATCAGCTCGAGCTTTTTCGGTTTCGATAAAAAGCCTAAAGTATTCGTCCCTGGGCGATTTATCTTTTCCAGAAATAGGATTATCCTGTCCATAGCCTAACCCAACAAAAACATCAGAGGTGTATTTTAGTCCTTTTCTTATTAAGTCTTTAATGTAATTTTTAGGATAACAACCTCTTAATGAGGGTTGTTGTAAATATGAAATCAAATTACCGTTTACCTGATATGGTGGGAATGTACAGAAAAGATTTAATAATCCAAAGCTTTTTTGTTTTACTTCATCTAGTTGCCAAATCATAGGGACTTTTATTTCATCGGCATTCCATATTTTAGGAATATAGTCGTAATTATGGATGTGCCAATATGAGTATACACCATGATTTTCAGGACTCACACCTGAAAATGCAGTAATAAGATTTGGTGCTTCATAAGGAATAATACTTGTACTTAAAATACCCCCGTTATTTGACAATAAATTATTAAAATTAGGCAGCCTGTCAGAGCTACACCATTTTGATAATAATTGATTACTAATACCTTCAAATATTAGAATTACTGTTTTGTTATCCATAATCAAATTGAGGAAGATCTTTGTGTTAACTTAATTCTTGAATAGTGCCGATAAGAAAACTCATGTATTCTTAAGGCCACTAAATAAGTGTTAAAAATCTGTAATAATAAGCATAGAGCCTGTTCCATAGCGAAGCTGCGAACTTGTTTTTTTTTTGATATACTTTATAAATATTGAAATAATTGTGAGAAACTTCATTTTGTATTGCCTGGATTATCTTTTTTCTCGCTCTCTTATCATTGTATTTTTTAGCCTGTTTTTTAATGCAAAGAATAGCATTTGATTGCCCGTTCCTGGTATTTATTAATTTTTGAAGTGTTTCATCATCATTAGCTTTCCAGTCAAACCCCATAATGTTGTTATCCCCCTTATATTGCCAGCAATTAACCTCATTAATATAGCAAAAGTCATAATGCCAAAAAATTCTGAAGAATAACTCCGTATCTTCCCCGTAAGGTAATTCCGGACTTAAATATCCAATATCATTAAATACATCTTTATAGACAATTAATGTATTTAGCCGTTGAACATATAGCCAATCAACTATGTTAAAAAGGTATGCCTTTTTTAAGAAGTCTTTAAAAATTAACACGTTATTTTCAGAATTTGGTTCACTTAATTTAAATACATCTTCTAAGGTTTTTTTCTGATCGGGTATAATTTGAAATTCAAGGTCATTTTCTGTTTTAAATTTCCAAAGTGCAACACATACTTTTTTCTTATATTTTTTAAGGGTATTTATCGAATTACTTAGATAATCAGGATTATTCCACTCATCGTCCGAATCTAAAAAAGCAATAAATTCTCCTGAGGCATTTTCAAATCCAATATTTCTTGCATGATGCAACCCTTTTCGTCCAGTATTTTTAACAATTTTGATTCGATCATCTTTGCTAGAAAGTTTTTGAATTAATTCATACGTATTGTCAGTACTTTGGTCATCAATAACAATTAATTGCCAGTTTTTATAATTTTGTTTAATTATTGAGTTTATAGGTCTCAAAATTAATTTTTCCCTATTATAAGTAGGCATAATGATACTTATACAAGGGGTTTCCTGTTTCATAATCTAATTAGCTATAATTTATATCCTAGTTTTTGGCCAATTTTGATGGTTTTTTCTTTTAATGTTACAGGAAGCCGAATAGTTTTCCATTTATTCCCCAATTCAGGATCAATTCTATCATGCAATAAGATATTAAAATCTCCTGGGCCTACAAACATTGAACCGTATTCATAAGGATTAAGAACCCGGTCTTCAAAACCCACTTTCAGCTTTTCAAAAACGGCATCCATTATTTTTCGTGGATTTTCAACAAGCTGTTCATATGAAAATTGTATATGTCT
>CAZWGG010000792.1:0-2708 GCA_964633305.1 uncultured Bacteroidales bacterium | reverse complement strand
CTTCATTGCAAAGCTTTGAATACTCTGCGTGAGTACCAATCCATTTGATAAATAAATGGACGCGTGTCTGACCGAAATGATATTTACAAATCAACCGATAATTGTTACCCCCAATATTAAATACAACCCTATCAGAACTTTTTCCCAGGATATCAGCCGAATTAAAAGTCGAGATAATATCATTTGGTTCATTCCAGTCTGAATGTTTAACAATTGACAACCATATCTCAAAAGATGACCGACTCCTGGCATTCTTAAGGACATAATCCTCAATCGATTGTTTTTTTATCAGGTGTATTCTCATATACTTATTCGCAAATATATGAAAATAGTTTCGCTTAAGGAAACTAAATTGAGTGAAATTTATCTTTCAAATGGGCGGCCGGCAATTTTGCACAACGTTCTGCAGGGTCGAGTAGATAAGGGGAATTTCACCCCAAATCTCTAATGTCATTAAGTTAAGCTGTAAGCATTGATTTTGTTGATATCTTATGCTGTTATTTTGTAAAAAGGATATGATTTCATACGAATTTCACAGAAAAATGAAAAATACAAAAAAAACCACGCTATTTTCAATAAAGTAGAAAACTTTATCTTCGCACCAACAACAAAAGAAAATTACAAAACAAAACGGAATGCATTTATCCGTAACCGAAAGCTACCTTTTGAACTACTTATTCTAAGTTTGATGAATATGCCCAAAAGAACCTTGTCCCTTGAGTTACACTCCTTTTTTAGCTATATTAAGAAAAATATTGGCCGTGTTGTCAGTATAACTACGAGTGCTTTCACACAAGGTCGAGAGAAATTATCACCGGATGTATTCGTGGGCATCAACCAGGTCATAATCGAAGAATACTATAGTGATAATGATGAACGGGTGAGCTTATGGAATGGACACCGATTGTTAAGTGTAGATGGGAGTTTTATTTGTTTGCCCTATTCAAAAGAGTTAAAGGAAATATATGGAACCCACAATAACCAGAAGAAAACCGATGATGTAATATTAGGCCGGGTGTCTGTGCTATATGATGTTCTAAACAACATAGTGTTAGAAGGATATTTATTGCCCAGTTCAATAGGAGAACTTACAATAGCCCATGATCATGTAACACAATTACATAAAAATGACCTGATCATTTTTGATCGTGGATATCCTAGTTTTGGCTTATCATATGAGGTTCTTGAGAGAGGGGCCGATTTCCTGTTTCGTTGTAAGGATGAATATAATAATGTCACCAAAGGGTTCATGGCAAGTGATAAGCAGGAAGATATAGTTGAAATAAAGTCTAAACAAAAGCAATCTTTTAAAAACAAAACATATACTAAAGACAGTATCATACAAGTTAGGTTGATAAAAGTCCCATTGGAAAGCGGGGAGATTGAATTATTGATGACATCATTACTTGATAGTAAAAAATATCCAAACAAATGTTTCAAACCGTTGTATTTTAAAAGATGGGGGATAGAAACCTACTATGATCGCCTAAAAAATATTTTAAATGTAGAGAACTTTTCCGGACTAACACATCAGGCAATTTTACAGGACTTCCAATGTGCCTTGTTTATAAGTAATGTCCAATCATTAATAATTGAAGAAGCACAACAATCTGTACATGAGAAATATTGTAATAGAAAGTACGAATACAAAATCAACACTTCTGTATCTTTAGGATTTCTTAAATACCGGATACTTGACCTATTCATCAAAAAAGGGGCAAAAGCAACATTAGCAGAGTTGGAAACAATATTGATCGAACAAGTAGTCCCTATTAGAAAAGGCAGAAAATTTAAGAGAGAGCCTGATAAATACAGGCAAAGAACAAAGCCGCCAATGTTTAAAAACAGAAAAAGATTGATTTGATAACCAGCAGGTTATGCTCTTAACTTAATGACATTGGCCGCACGACACTATACCATAAAACGTTGTAAGTAATGCTCGGAAACATCCTGCAAACATTAATCTGATTTTGATAAAAGTAAATTATTATTTACCTTTGTATGAGTTAAAAAACGATTAGATTAAATGAAATGTTCTGAACTTTACAGACTTCTGATTAAAGATGGATGGTATCCTATCTCACAGAAAGGTTCTCATGTTAAGATGAAACACGACACAAAATCTGGATTGATTATATTTCCTAATCATGGTATTCAAGAGGTCGGTAAAGGATTGGAGAAAAAAATATTAAAGGACGCTGGATTAAAATAAAGATTGATTAAAAACGGGTGATTATGAAAACAACAAAGAAAAAGATTTCAATAATAGTTGAGAAAACTGATACTGGATTTTCAGCTTATAGTAATGATTATCCAATTTTTACAACTGGTCGGACAATTCCCGAACTGATTGATAATGCTTTTGAAGCTGCCAATTTGTATTTCGAGGATGACAACATTGAGATAAAACATGATAATTTAAAATTTGAGATTGATTTTAAACAATTCTTTCAATATTATAAGGTTTTAAATTCAAAATTCTTGGCTGATAAGATTGGAATGAACCCGACTCTTTTATCTCAATATGTACAAGGACATAAAAAACCATCAGATAAACAAACTGAGAAAATATTATACGGAATTCATCAGATTGGACAAGAGTTGTCAGAGATAAACTTGATATATAGACATTGATAAAAATAGCACTACTTACAACATTTAGAATATGATTAACCGGCAGTCCAAAAAAAATAAAAGCACCAGCCATA
>CAZWGG010000791.1:0-2709 GCA_964633305.1 uncultured Bacteroidales bacterium | reverse complement strand
ATAGCATTTCTTGCATCCCGGGACCACCTTTTGGCCCTTCATATCGAATTACAACAACGTCACCTTTTGATATATTACCATTTAGAATACCATCACATGCTTCTTCTTGTGATTCAAATACTTTGACAGGCCCCTTGAATTTGAAAATTGATGGGTCTACACCAGCTGTTTTTACGACACAACCTTTTTGAGCTATATTTCCAACTAATATACCTAGCCCTCCATCTTTGAAGTAGCAATGATCAATATCACGAATACATCCTTTTTCCCTGTCAAGATCGAACTCTTTAAAAGTAACACCTTGGCTTCCTAATTTCAGGTTCTTAATTCCTGATGGAGCGCTTTTATATGTATCAATGGCCTCGCTAATAGCAGTATATCTTCGGATGTCATATTTTTCAATAGCTTCACCCAAAGTCATTAAGTCAATTCTTTTTGCATTTGTGTCAATTAGTCCACCTCTTTCCAATTCGCCCATTATACCAAGAATACCACCTGCACGGTTTACATCTTCAACATGATAGTGAGAACTCGGGGCTACTTTGCATAATACAGGTATTTTTCTTGAGAGAGCGTCGATATCATTCATAGTAAAATTGACACCTGCTTCATTAGCAATAGCTAAAATATGAAGTACAGTATTTGTAGATCCCCCCATGGCAATGTCAAGGGCCATAGCATTGGTAAAAGCAGCTTTGGTAGCAATGGAGCATGGCAGAACAGATTCATCACCGTCTTCATAATATTTTTTAGTTATGGTTACAATTTGCTTAGCTGCTTTTTCAAAAAGTTTTTTCCTGTTTTTATGCGTTGCAACAACTGTTCCATTTCCAGGAAGTGCCAGTCCTATTGCTTCGTTTAAACAGTTCATTGAATTTGCGGTAAACATACCAGAACAGGAGCCACAAGTGGGGCATGCATTTTTTTCTATTTCGTCCAGGTCATCATCCGACATTGCTTCATCAACAGCAAGGACCATAGCATCAATCAAATCATATTTTTTACTTCCAACAATACCTGCTTCCATAGGGCCTCCAGATATGAATATAGCAGGAATATTTAATCGCATGGCAGCCATCAACATTCCTGGAGTAATCTTATCACAATTGCTTATGCAAATCATCCCATCAACTTTGTGGGCATTACACATATATTCAACACTGTCAGCAATTAGTTCACGGGAAGGGAGAGAATATAACATGCCATCGTGGCCCATGGCTATTCCGTCGTCAATTGCAATTGTGTTAAACTCGGCAGCGTAACATCCTTCCTTCTCAATAATAGTTTTTATTTCTTGGCCGATTTCATGAAGATGGACATGACCAGGCACAAATTGTGTAAAGGAGTTAACAATAGCAATTATTGGTTTACCAATTTGTTCTTCTTTCATACCTGTTGCTCGCCATAGACTTCTGGCTCCGGCCATCCTTCGGCCTTCTGTTGTAGTAGCGCTGCGAAGTTTATTTTTCATTTTTTTGAATAATATTAAGTTTTAACATAATTTTTTTAAACTAAAAAAGCCATTCTGTCTGGCAAGAATGGCTCTATATTTTTAAATTATAGCATACTCCATCCTTACCCGGATAATCGGATCACGACTATGATAAGGACTACAAGTATGTTAATAATATTTTTCATTTTTAAATTATGATGTGACAAATATAGGGAATAATTTTAAATATTAAAACCTTTATAAAAATTTTACTTTTTAAAATGTATTTATTTACTTCTTAATTATTGTATATTGTTTCAATAAGTAATTGCGCTTCTTCAAGCCAAGAGAGTTTCTCTGAAAATGACAAATTCATATGTTCAATAAGTTGTTACTTTTCATTTTCTTCCCAAGAATAGTTATTTCAATCCATTTTACTGTTTTATCTTAAATCATTTCCAAAAAGCATACATGAATTCCATACCTGTTAATCTGTAGAATTGCCTCTTTTCTTCACTAATCTGATCGTAGAAATTTGTGTCGGTAATCTTAAACCCTGCGTCTTTTAATCTTTCAGGATAATCAATACCATAAAGCCGGTAGTGATCTTTTTGTCTGAAGTGTTCCTCCCTGGCTTTTGGTCCGATTATCATTGGATCTTCATATGTTTGTTGCAGGGATGGATCAAAAGGTACTTGTAAAATAGCGAATCCTCCGGGCTTAAGAACCCTAAAAACTTCACTCATGGCTTTCCTGTCATCTTTAACGTGTTCAAGTACATGGTTACAAATCACAACATCATATTCATTATCTGGTAGTGGTATTTTCTGAACATCAAATTTGATATCGGCAAGGGGTGATTTTAAATCGGCTGTTAAGTAATTAAGATTATTCATTTTTTTGAAGCGGTCATAAAAGCATTGTTCCGGAGCAATATGTAATACTTTCTTTTTTGAAATGAAAAAATCAGTTTTATTTTCAAGAAAAAGCCACATAAGTCTGTGTCGTTCCAAAGAAAGGCATTTAGGGCATAATACATTTGATCTGATATTGACATGCCCGTATGATAAAAATTTCTTAAATTTTCCTTTACAGACCGGGCATTTAACATTATTTCCTTTAAGGAATAACGTACTGAAAATCATAAAAATATAACTTGAACGGATGAGTACCGGACGTGGAATTATTCTTAGTAGAATTGGAATAAGCTTTTTCACAATTGTATGTCATTATCTTGAATTAGTCAAAAGTAGATATATTTTTTCAAATACCTGGAT
>CAZWGG010000790.1:0-2711 GCA_964633305.1 uncultured Bacteroidales bacterium | reverse complement strand
GAATTTCCTGCTGTGAAAAAATATTTTTCACACTAGGTAATTTTTTTTTCTGCTGTGGAAATTTTTTTTTCACACGTGAAAATTTTTGATGTGTAGTTTATGACAAATTGAGTTTCAATTCGAAATAATAAAAAACCGCGGAATCTGATTGACGAAACCGCGGTTTGAGAATATATAGAATATCAATCTTATGCTGCTATTCTGTAAATTAATTTATTTTCTAAATGTAAAAGGTGGATAAGCTCATCAACTTCTTGAGATACGTTGTTTAAATAAAACTTTTTACCTTCTATTTTTGATAATCTTTCATATTCAACCAATAGCCTAAAAACACTTGAATCAATAAAATTTACACCGTCAAGATCAAGTATAATGGTTTTATAATTGTTAATTAAAGAATTATTTAGTTCATCTTTAATAATTTCGCGATTCAATACATTCAATTTTTTAAACTTTTTGAATGAAATTACTTTGCACCCATTTGTTTTTGTATTATTTTCCATGGCTTAATAGTTTTATTATCAATATATAAACTACAAATTCCATACCAAGTTTTTTATCTCATCATTGTTATTTTTATTATCAAATATACAACAATCAAACAGGTGATTGAATCGGTAGAAACTCTCAAATTAACCCTGGAAAATACTTAATTTTATTGAGTAGATGCCGTCAATAAGAGTAATGTAAATATCCTAAAAATTTTTCTAATAATTTAATTCACAATATTTTAAAAAAAGGAAGGTATATACTTTATGATGCATTTCATTGTATCCGAATTTATTCACACTTCGTTCATGGAGATATGTTGAAAATTAGTTATGTGAATTAGGGGTTAAATTTTAGTTTTAATTAATTTATAATATGACATAGCAAGCTTGTCGGAGGTCCGGAGTTCAGAAACCATCCACTAATTTTTAACCCAAAATCTTTAAATTTTCAGTATTTTTTTCCACAAGCTATACTATTATTCATGAATGTAGTAGTATCCTGCTTTCTTCATGCCTTGACATGATAAAACGGCGGCGGCCTGTGTGCTCTTATACCTCTGATTTCGACTGGGCTTCGGTCTTCTGACTGACCTCATTCTTATAAACTTACTTTAATTATAGCTTCAACTTCTGATATAGAATTACCTGAAATTTTTTCAAGCCCGGTGCCAATAGAGTCTTTATTTAAATAATGGGTAATATTGTACTTTATCCAACATGTTACATTTTTATTTAATGAATATTTTCCCATAATGTAAAACCTGGTTCCATTAGAATAGAACGAAGGTACCGAAAATGAATAGGGAATCGAGTTTTCATACGTGTATACACGTGAATCATACGAACTGGTCTTAAATAGTGTAAACCTGCCCCAAAAAGCAAATGGCAATTTCCCCGGGTTATAAGTAATATCGTGGTAGAAAAGAATTCCATGTTCTTTTTGGTTTTCCTCATCTTTATAAATAACCCACTCCACTCTGTTTTTAAAGCTAAGTGATTTATTTATATAATAGTCGGCATGAATTCGTAACTTGGATAAAGTAACATCATTTATAAATGAAATAGGAATGGAATCAAGATTTACATTTGCAGCTTTAGTTTCCGATTTATACCTGATATAAAATCCTATATCACTTTTTGGAGTGTAATTTATTTGCAAAAAATAATCTTTCCCAAATGATGACGAATTTACATTATACCTTAACCACTCCGATTTAAAAGCATCGGCATAGCCTGTAATTTTAATGTTTTTAAATGGATGTATTGTAGTACCAAGGTAAAGGCCCTTTTCATTGTTTTTTGATGAAAATTCGGAGAAAGGATTATTACGAAAAGCATAGAAGCCTTTGGAATAATTTCTATACAAAAGTGAAAATGACACCAACTGACCTGCAAAGAAAGTTGCCCCGTTTAAGGTAGCCAGGTTTCTGTTTCCCCACGATGTTTCACCAAAAACTTCAATATTACGAAATCGGTAACGATAATCTATTCCTGCAACAGTAAGTGATGACCCGGTAAAATCGTATAATTTGTAAAGTTTTTCAGAAGGGGTATACAACCCATTAAAATTATAACGGACAATGGTCGCCCCAATTTTAGCATTCCCTGCATTATACGTTAAATTTGAACCAACCATTTGTTCAACCATTGCCTTTTCATCTTTAATTTCAGCCAGTGTCCTGTGATACCCGCTATTCTGGAAAGAAGAAAATACAAATTGCTTATTAATAAGGGTGTCGATGATGTTTGCATCAATTCTCTTATTCGAGTAAAAGTAAGAAAGTTCTATTTTTCTCAATTTAACTGTGCCTGCAATACCCCTAAAAAAGAGATTTTCATCAGTTGATGAATATTTTTTTATACCTGAAACTCTTTTTGCCGCATCAATATTCTGGGCAGATTTACTAAAGGCAAAGCCACTCCATAAGGTTAATCCCTGGCCAAACTGTAAATGGTAATCACCAATTGTCAGGTTTTTTAAGAACCCTTTACTTTTATACTGAATGAACCCGGAGTAGTAGTCAAAACCTGATTTATTGTACCCTTTAAAAAACTCCTCCCCTGCATCTTTCTCAGATTTAAAACTTACCTGAATTTTATCTTTATACCTGAAACTGTATTGGGTTTTAATTCTGTACGGATCGCCAAGATACTTGTTTGTCATTGAATTTAAGTCGATAAGAGAATCAGCTAATGCCCCATACCCTTGTTTTCTCTCCA
>CAZWGG010000789.1:0-2711 GCA_964633305.1 uncultured Bacteroidales bacterium | reverse complement strand
TTTCTTATCAAAGACTTTAAAAAATAGGAGTTTTCTGGCAGGCACTAATTAATAGATACTTTATTTTCTTTTATGTATGCCTTTTAAAGGAACAATTCCAGCCATGTCACCAATAATATTCACCAGTTCTGAACCAGTTGGAATTACTATTTTTGCATTGTTACCTAAAGATGCCTCTAAAGCTTCCAGTTTTCGAAGCATCTGAGCATTACCTATAAAATATTTATCGGCAGCTTCGTTTACTAATTTAATTGCTTCAGCTTCTCCCTGGGCATGTAATATTTTTGATTGTTTAAATCCTTCTGCTTCTTTAATCTTAGCTCGTTTTATCCCATCGGCGACCGTTTCGGCTGCAGTGGCCGAATCAATGGCCGCTATTTTCTCATTTTCGGCTTTTACAACCTTATTCATCGTTTCCTGCACATCTTTTGGCGGGTCAATTTCTTTTAACTCTGTACGCACAATATCTATACCCCAACTTTTGGTTTCATCGTGCAGTGTTTTATAAAGGGCGTCATTAATTTTCCCACGTTCGCTATTGGCTGATTTAAGTGTAAGTGTACCAATTATGTTACGCAGTGTTGTTCGCGCCAGGTTTACTATCTGCCAGTTATAGTTATTCACATTGTAGATGGAGTCTTTAACACTTTTTTCATCTGATTTTACCCTAAAATAAACCTGGGCATCAACACTTGCGTTCAGGTTATCGTTTGTTATGATTTCCTGTGGTTCGGCATCTACCATTTGTTCGGTTACGTTTACCGGGTATAGTTTGTCGATTATCGGAATAATCCAATGAAATCCGGGATTGGCAAAATTATGATATTTCCCAAGTCGTTCAATTAAGCCGCGATTTGTAGGCCTTACAATTCTTATTCCAATTAGGAATATTAATATTGCTGGTATAATTAAATAATAATAGTTCATAATATTTTTTTAATGTTCGTTTAAAAATTAAAGATTCTTAACTATTTCGCTCATTTCCTCTCTACTCTTTCTTAGTTTATAAGCAACCATTGTAAGCATAGTTTTTTCATTATTGTGAGTAATAGATAAATCGCTATCCGTAAGCGAGAGATATTTATTTTTAAGCTTTGATTTTAGTTCATTAAAGCTTAATTCTTTTAGTAATCCAGTGATGATATAAAGTGAATTTTTCATGATTTTAATTATGGATATATTTCCAAGAAATAAAGGTATATCTATCCCATCCGGAAACAATTACACAACTCTGTGAATAAGTTACATCATTCACACATTCAATCAATGAAATGTTTTACAGAGTAATTCTGAATTGCTTGTAAAAAAGATATTATAAGATAAGGATGTGTTTAGTGGCTATTGTTAATTATCACATGTATTATCAAACTAGTAATCACAATGAAAGATACTGTTATTAATGTTATTGAATTAGCGTATTGTGTAACTTTGATAGGCTTGTTAATCTCAAATAACAAATAGAATAGTAAAGAAATTAAAATGATGAAAACTATAAATCGTTGATATGTTTCTGGCAAAATAATCTGGTCGATTAGAAGCCATCCAAATCCTACTATAATCAGTCCTAATAAGGTTAAACAATCTTTAAATTTTAATGGGGACAAATATTTTTTCATTTTTGTTGTTTTTTAGCAAATACATTAATTCTTCTAAAAGTCTCAAAACACCTTCCATCAGTTTGTTCAGCTCTATTAATCATTTCATCAATCACCTCCAAATGAGCGAACTCTTCAATCCCCTCGAAACATTCAACCGGCAAATCATCGGCCAATTCAATAATTGATTCAACTGAAGACCAATTATCATCAATCGGTTGAATCCTTTCATTATTTACAAATCCTATCGGTTTAACCAGTATATCGCTCATAATTATATGTTATGCTTTATGCCAATCTTTTAAACAAATTAATCTCACATAGTTATACTTTTTACGGTCAATTGTATAAAGTTCACGGTCTGTTAATGCAACTATATTCCAACGTCCGACTGATTGAAATATGAAACTTGCTATGTCTGTAACAAAATTACCCCGGGTCGAAATCCATTGTGTAACCTCTTTATTGTTTACCTCACGATATAAGCGAATAATGCCTCTCACTATTCATTATAATTACCACAAATTTAACAATAGTTTGACTTGTGGTAGAGGGGTGGTAACGTGTTATAGTAAATTAACCATTAATTTTCTATTTACGTGATACTTGGCAATGGCCAATATTCTTTACATTCCTCAAGAGTAAATGAAGGTGATGCTGCACTTAAATATTTCAGTACAGTATCTCCAGTATTTTTTAAACCATGTTTTGAATTTGATGGAATAAATATACAGTCTCCTTTTACTATTTCTTGTTCCTCATTGTCAACTGTCATTATTCCTGAACCTTCTAAAATATAATACATTTGTTCTGGTTCATGTGAATGTAAATGTTGAAATCCATTAGGTTGCATCTCAACCAGTGTCACACTTAATTTATTTGAATTAGTTGTTAATTTGGAAACTAATAAAAATGACTCAATATCATCTCTTTGATATCTAGGTGTGTTTTCTCTTTTCCTAATTTTCATCGTCATTTTGTTTATAATGTTCGGGCGTTTGTACTTAGTATTAGCGCGAAAAGTCGTGTATTTTTTAAGTGGTTGTGAGAAAGCTTCAAGTGCAAGGCTTGCGATGGCCGAAAACTGGGAGTTTACCGGGCGTGAATGACCAGTTT
>CAZWGG010000788.1:0-2728 GCA_964633305.1 uncultured Bacteroidales bacterium | reverse complement strand
TTTTCAAGGCAAGAATAACGCAGTATTTGGCGTTTTCTTGCAAAGACTAATTAGGAACATTGACTATATCCTTAGAATATTTTGGATAAAAAAATTTTCTTTTATTTTAAAAGCTTTAAAGAGATAAAAGTTTCAAAACAAGTACTAGTCTTATTTTTAATACATTATAACAAGCTATGAAGTGTCTTCTTGATAAAATTGGAAATACACCTTTTGTTCATCATTACTTTAATGAAAACAAGAAAGCTAATTTATTTTTTAAATTGGAATTATATAACCCTACAGGCAGTATAAAAGACAGAGCTGCCTCGTATATGATAAATGAACTATTAACAAAGAAGATAATCAATAAAAACACAACTATTATTGAATCTTCTTCTGGTAATTTTGGAATAGCACTGGCAGCACATTGCAAGAAAAATAAATTAAAATTTATTTGTGTTGTCGATCCATTTATAACACCAATTAATGAAATATTGATAAAAGCTTATGGAGGAATTGTTGTAAAGGTTTGTCAACCCGATAATAATGGTGGTTATTTATTAAATAGAATAAAAAGAGTACAGGAACTAATAAATGAAATAGATAATTCATACTGGGTTAATCAATATGAAAATCCGTTAAATGCAGAAGCTTATCAATTTCTGGGAAATGAAATTAGCCAGGAGTTAAAAAAGATTGATTATATATTCTTAGGTGTTAGTTCAGGGGGAACAATTACTGGTGTGTCAAATAAAATTAAAGAGCTTCATCCTGAAACAAAAATAATTGCAGTTGATGTTAAAGGTTCTGTAATATTCGGAGGGGAACCCTCTAAGAGGTTAATTCCGGGAATTGGATCTTCAAAAGTGCCTGCAATTTTAGAAAAAGCAAAAATTGATGATGTGGTAATTGTCAATGAGCTTGACACTATTAAATCCTGTCATGAATTAATGGAAAAATACTATATTTTTGCCGGAGGATCATCAGGGTCTATTTATACGGCAATTAAACAATATTTCAATAACAATAATTTTAATAAATCCATTAATATTGTTGCTATTTTAGCGGATAGAGGTGAGCGATATACAAATACAATATATAATGAAGATTGGTGTAAAGAATACATTCGAGATTACTCCAAAATGTATGTAGTAGAAGGAATGATAACTTAAAAAAAACGATATGATTTACATAAATGAAGATAATTTAAATCAAATTGGCATTAATTGGGATGAAACAATTAATACAATTGAAAAAGCAGTAAAATACCTTGCGAATAATGATTTTGCTCAACCTATAAAGCCTTATCTCCGTTATCGAGATTTAAAAAACCGGATAATCGCAATGCCTGCATTTATTGGCGGTGATATTAATATATCAGGTATAAAATGGATTGCCAGTTTTCCAGACAACATTAATAAAGGAATACCTAGGGCACATAGTGTTGTAATTCTTAATAATGCAGATACAGGACAGCCTGTTGGAATAATTAATACTCCCTTATTAAGTATAATTCGAACAGCTTCTGTTAGTGGTCTGGTAATTAAATATTATAATGAATTAAAAACACTGGAAAATATTAACATCGGAATAACCGGCTTTGGCCCTATTGGTCAGTATCATTTAAAAATGTGTAGTGATATTTTAGCCGACAAAATAAACAAAATCTCAATATTTGACCTTCGTGACATTAATTCATCATTAATACCTGGTAATGCACAAATTGTTTCTTCTTGGGAAGAAGCTTACTTAGATGCTGATATATTTATTAGCTGTACGGTTTCAAATGCTCCATATATTAATAAGCCCCCAAAACCCGGTTCTTTACATTTAAATGTATCACTTAGAGATTATGTAGTTGATGTATATGATTTTTTTAAAAACTCTATTATTGTAGATAATTGGGAAGAGGTATGCCGACAAAAAACCGATATTGAAATGATGCACTTGAAAAAAGGCTTGCAAGAAAAAAACACAAAAACAATTATTGATATTGTATTAAATAATTGTCTTGGTAAATATACTAAAGAAGAACCGATAATGTTTAATCCAATGGGGATGGCTGTTTTCGATATGGCAATAGGATCGTATTATTATGAAATTGCAAAAAGAGAACATATTGGCCAGTACCTGGATTGAACAATAGCCTAAGGAAAATACGAGATGTAACCATTCATTCGGTTATCTGTTAACACAAAATTAACAGGCTCAATTATACTTCTACTTCTTTAAATACTACTTCCAACAGTTTCTTAGTAGCAAGTATACCATTTTTCTCAGATAACCTGTTTCCTTCATATTCTATCCCCACATAGCCTTTGTAGCCCGAATCTTTCACTATCTTCATTATTTTCGCAAAATCTATTTTAGTTTCATTGCCATTATTGTCAAAATCATACGATTTTGCACTTACTCCTTTAGCAAAGGGCATAAGTTCTTTCATCCCTTTATATCTATCATATTCTTCAACGCAAGTCCGTTTGTTATTAACTTCTTCCGACTTTATACAAAAATTGCCAAAATCAGGTAAGGTACCGCAATATTTATTGTTAACCTGTGAAATTACATTTGAAAGCCATTTTCCATTTGAAGAATATCCTCCATGATTTTCAACGATTACATTTATTCCTGTCTTCTCTCCGTACTCTGTAAGTTTCCCTAATCCGTCAATTGCCGCTTTGGCAACTTCTTCGGCTGTTCCTTCCCCTCTTGCATTAACCCGAATTGAATGGCAACCAAGAAACTT
>CAZWGG010000787.1:865-2737 GCA_964633305.1 uncultured Bacteroidales bacterium | reverse complement strand
ATTGAAGTGATTATAAGCACATTAAAAATGGTTCAATCCCATACCTGGTAAAGATTAGATAGTATTCGATTGATTTAAAACAATTTAATCCCCGGACTGACTATTGATACAGCCCCAAACAAAAAAAGAAGATTGCCACGAATTCTGGAATTAAAAATGTGCCGTTATTTATTACGTTAACATTCTTCCTTTCCCTGTAACTCTATACTTTGCTATTTTTAGTGGAGAAGAACTTGCAAAGCAAGGCTTCGCTTTATTCGTGTATTAGTGGCATTGTTTTATCGTTATTGCGGAATTATTAAAAACACGATTTTTTAATTATTAAATTTGTATGACTAGCTTATGAAATTATTTATATAATGAATATTTTAAATGGATTGTTAGCATACGCGAATTATCAATAAAGATGAGACCTTACTTCAAAATACTTCTTTGGCTTACCATCTTTAGTATGGCTATGGGATACATGGAAAGCTCTATCGTTGTTTATCTTCGTGAGATTATGTATCCCTCAGGATTTGATTTTCCACTATCGGCTATCGATCCAAAACTGGCCATTACCGAAATATTCCGTGAAGTTGCAACCCTAATTATGCTACTTAGTGTTGGGTACCTTGGAGGTAAAACTTTCTCGGAAAGGTTTGCATGGTTTATTTATTGTTTTGCGATATGGGATATTTTTTATTACGTCTTTCTCAAGGCCCTGATCAATTGGCCTGGATCGCTTATGACCTGGGACATCTTGTTTCTTATTCCAACTATATGGACAAGCCCTGTACTAGCCCCGGTAATTACTTCTCTCACAATGATTCTTTTAGCACTGGTAATTGTGCATTTTAGCTATAAAACTTATTTGAAAATAAGTTGGAAAGACTGGGGTTTCTTAATCGCAGGATCACTGGTTCTTATCATGGCTTTTACCTGGGATTACTCAAAGTATGTTTTAACCAACCACTCATTTTCTAAAATATGGACAATACCTGGTAACAAGGTATCGTACGATATAGGTATAAAATACATTCCCGAATCATTTAACTGGTGGATTTTTTGGTTAGGAGAAAGTATCATTCTTTCAGGTATCGTTTTATTTTATAGGCGATTAAAAGCTATTTCATAAACCTTTTAAGCTTATTCATTATCCAAAACAAATTATTTTTTATTTGTGAACCCGCCCGCTTGCCTTTTTGTAGGCTCCAAGGTGAAGCGTGGCCATAAAAAAGATGTTAGGCGGCCAGGTCCGGGGCTTATTTTTACCTCAATAAATTTATTGTTCCTTTTTTAGTAAGGGTCCTGCCATCCCACATCTCAACGACTACAACATACGCGTATGAATCAATATTTTGTATTTTTCCTTTATATTTTCCATCCCAACCATTTCTTATATCATCTGTATAAAATACTTGGTTCCCCCAACGGTTAAATATTCTAAATTCAAGTAACGTCCTTATTCCGTGTCCATTAACGTATATTACATCATTCACCCCATCTCCATTGGGAGTAAATGCTGTAGGTACATCCAACTCATAACTCTCAATAACATCAATATTTAACTCATAATTTTCAGTAAAGCAATTATTGGTATCAGCCACTACAAGATAATAAACTGTTGGCACTAAAGGCTGTAGTTGAGGAGATGCACAAGCTGAACAAGATAACCCGGTCTCAGGTGACCAGGAATAAGTCAAATCGCCTAAAGAATCAACATCCATTGTTATAATTTCACCAATAATAATAGTGGTATCGGGGTATGGAACAATTGAGATATCAGGATCTTTTTGCACAAGCACAGACAAACTATCTGTATTCCAACAATTTGTTGCTGTATCTTTGATTATTGCTCTATAAACTGTAGTAGAATCCGGTGAGGCAATA
>CAZWGG010000787.1:0-855 GCA_964633305.1 uncultured Bacteroidales bacterium | reverse complement strand
GTGTGAATATATTATTGGCACTTAACCCTGTTGAAGGCAACCAGGTAACTTCATCGCCTCCCGATACCCATATAGGAACAGTGTTTCCTTCGCACAAAATCGTGTCATTGCTTATTTGTATTGCAGGTAGCGCATTAATAACAATAGTTTGAAAGGCTGTGTCGGAACAGCTGACATTGCTGGTAACTATTAGCTCAACGTCATAGGTTCCTGGTGAAAATGTGAGAACCGGCTCTAATTCACTGGTAAAAATAGTGTTATAAAAATTCCAATTGTTGGTTGTATTTCCAACAGAATTATTTACAAACCTTATTTCAAATTGATCGCATAAACCGGTATCCGGGACTTCAAAATCAGCAGAAACCTCGTATATATAAAATGTATCAACAGTAGGTGGCGGGATACAATAGCCCGAATCGCCATATAGTACCAGTTTAGGATAAACTTCTCCAATGTTAGTATAAATGTGGTATACAGGATTTCCATCTAAAAATGTTCCGTCTCCCATATCCCATTCAAAATCATATACATTATTTGTATCGGTAATTGATAAACTTATTTGTTCTCCCTTGCAGATTGTATCATCCGATATGGAAAAAGTCCCGGTGGGGCCGGTAATAACAATATCGCGACTGAATGAATCGGTACAACCATAAGATGTTACAATAGATAAACTTGTAGTATAAACATCGGGCAAGGGATAATTAAATTGCCTGTTTAAAGCATAGGGTGAAACACTGGTGCCATAACCAAAATACCATGTCCCACTTGATATTGTCTGGCTTCCGACATTATGTGTAAAAAAGATTTCCCTTGGGTAACAATTCCATACACTATCGGAGACTGTATAACTGG
>CAZWGG010000786.1:414-2739 GCA_964633305.1 uncultured Bacteroidales bacterium | reverse complement strand
CAGATAATGAGCCAGCTATAAATTATGGATTTATTGCACAGGAGATTAAAGAAATTTTACCTGAATTGGTTGTTCAGAATGAATACGATTCATTGTATGCCGTTAATTATGATGGAGTAATACCGGTTCTTGTCGAAGCCTTCAAAGAACATTACTATACAATTCAAGAAAAAGAAAATGAAATTGGAGAACTTCGTGAAGAAATTAAAGAATTGAAAAACTTCTTAGAGGCTACAGGTATAATTAAAGAAAACAAATTTACCCTGGATCAGAATGAACCTAAACTTTATCAAAATATTCCCAATCCCTTTACTGAAGAAACAAAAATTGAGTACAACTTGCCAAATCATTTTAATGATGCCTATATTTTTCTATTGGATATGAATGGAAAACTAATCCAACGCATTAACATTGAAGCAAAAGGAGAAAACAGTGTTATACTTAAAGGGGGAACTTTAGACCCGGGAATGTATATTTACACACTTGTTGTTGATAATAAAGAAGTTGGGACAAAACGAATGATTTTAACCGAATAATTCAGGTATAAGGATAAAAGGGTGTTTCAACACTACTATTTTGGGTACTTATTTTCACCCTGTGTAAATTCAGTGTGAGAGTGAGTGAGTAGTGTGGTGTCTTTCTTTTCCCCGCTTTCTCTCACTTTTTCATTGTCTTTGCGGTTCGGATGAAAAAGGAAAAGCCTGTTTTGATGTATTCTCATCAGCAAGGAAGGAAATGCTTCCTTCGAACCCATGGCATCTTTAGCTAATGCATTGTTTAACAGAAGATTGTTTTGAATGTAGAATTACAATTCTGCAAGAACGGCGGCTTTCTTTGCCGTCATTCCCACTATCTTCAACGTCATCCCCAACTTGATTGGGGGTCCCCTACATTCATACCAGGTTCAACTAACTGTTAAACAAGCTATGTACTAAAAGATTTATCTGATGAAATAGAGGGAAAAACATGAGTGATGAAGATTCCCACTCTTAGCTTACAATGCCGTTTCGGCTTACAGAAATGGGAATGACACGGATCGTTGTAGGGTTCTAAAAGAAAGTAATTCAAATTGCACCTGCATAAATCAAAGCAAAAAACATATCATTTCTCACAAAATCACAATAATTTTTTATTTATAATTCGTGAATTCATGGCCACTTGTAATCCGAAATAGCAGTGCTCCTGATTGGTTTACAGCAGACACCTTATAGGGGATTGCTTTGTTTTTTATTTTACATGGCGTTAAATCTGATGAAATCATACAATCAATTGTTTTTTTAACACCTATAAAAATTTATTTTTATAGGTATTATATTTAAAATTTAATATAAGAAAATTAACTGTTCAATGGCATTAATTTGTTAGTATATGCCTATATCTTATAAAATAGTAGTGCAATGCCTGCCCGGTATTAAAAGTTGCTAATGACATCTTTTGTTATGGCTATGTCTAAAAGCAAATTAACAAACACCCGTGAAACTTAAAAAAGAAAAAGTTACGATAAGCTAACCATAGTCCTCTGTCTTAAGGCTTCTAACTGAATTTACAAACAAGCCCTTAACCTTTCTTTATAAAAGAAACCTCATCTGATGATTCCGAAACGGCAAATATCTCATAATTATGATCTTTTAATAGTTTTATTGCTTGTTGGGTTAAATACTTACCATTTTTAACTATCCTGTGATGAAATTCTACCAGTATTTGACCGATTTCAATTCCTGACTTCAGTATACCCGGTAAAACTTCATATTCAGTCCCTTCAATATCCATTTTTAATATGTCAATTTTTGTGTGCTGTAATTGGTTCACTATATCGCTGAATGACTTTACCGGCACTTTAATTTTTTTGTTTGTATCAATTCGTTGGTTTTGCAAAATACTACCCGAAACATGATTTCTGTTTTTAGGAAGAAAAAATTCAAGAAAACCACTTTCAGGAGCAATTCCATATTCAAAAAAGGTAAAATTTGCAGGTAACTTTTGAGACTTTATCCAGGTAACAGATTTTGGTGTAGGATCAAAACCAAAAATTGAACAATTATGTTTTTGTATCAATTTTTCATCAAAAGATATATCTTCACCTATTCCAAATGAGTATACTATAGATTTATCATTTATCAATTCAGGACAAACATAAAATCCGCCATACCCATTGCCATACCAATCATAATCTTTTACAATTGTTTTTTTTATAGTCAAATGGTTTCCTTTAAATGATAACATCAAATTTTTAATTTTTCCAAGGATTTTTTTAATCATTAATGAATACGTTTATAAAAGACACGAATTTCTCGAATAAATTTTTCTTTTCAAACAATTTTCAAC
>CAZWGG010000786.1:0-404 GCA_964633305.1 uncultured Bacteroidales bacterium | reverse complement strand
TAAAAACACGAAAACATCCCAAAAGAAAATACATAAATTTTGGTTATTTTGCATTCTAATAAAAAAGAAATTTACCTGAGAATGTAGTTGAATGAAAAAGCTGATTTTACTTGAACCCGTTTTAGCCCATTACCGTGAAGATTTATATAAAAGCTACCTGGAATGCAAATATTTTGATTTTAGAATAGTTGGTGGGAGAAAATACCAGGGAATTAAGAGTTTGCAGGGGAAAGAATACAAAACATTTAATTATTTCTCGTTTAAATTATTAGGGCGTCAATATTACTATTTAGTAGGTACATTAAGGTATGTGTTTACAACTGGACCTTATGCGATAATTTGTTCCGGGGTTGATTTTCATCACCTGCATATGCTCCTTCTCTTTTTTTTATTTCGAATTATCT
>CAZWGG010000785.1:0-2749 GCA_964633305.1 uncultured Bacteroidales bacterium | reverse complement strand
GACTATTTTCAAGGCAAGAATAACGCAGTATTTGGCGTTTTCTTGCAAAGACTAGGTAAAGAAAACAAAAAAAATAACTTATTCTTTTTGTAAAAAAATGAACGGGATATCAATTAATGATTGATAAATGGTCCCCAATTCAAGCATCGAATCGTCTTCTTTTGAATAAAACCAGTTAATGATAATTTTATGACCCTCATGTTTTATTCTTTCAAGAATACGAAAGATTTGCATTATGCACTTTTTTGAATAAGCATTAATACATTCAAGACTTATATCTATTACTGTAATTGAGCTTGGGTTTTTCGAATAATTTTCAATTATATCAACCAATGTGTGATAAAATTCAAAATTTGCTGTAGGGATCGATTTTCCTTGGATTTGCAAATAACCGTCTGTGAAATCTACAGATGGGGTGGTTTTTGTTTTCTCAAATACTATATTCATCGTAATAATTAGTGTTTATGAGAATTACGATTATAAGAGGAAAAAGTTAGAGAAATTAGAGTGATATAAATCACTATTTCATTCCTTGATTTATGCAACAAATGAAATGCTTATATCGTAATAAAAATAGTGCATTACCTATTTTAACCTTATGGAAGAGGACGGAAACAGCAAAACGGAAAGGAGAACTTGTAAAAGATGTAAAAAGAATATAGCAATTGATATTCTGTGCACTGCCTGTAAAGTTGATCTGTTAAACCGATATGATTCAAAGATTGATTGGCAAACTGCATATGAAATTGAAAAAGTGCAGCAGGCAGCATTTCGCTATATCGATAGTCATTATTCTGATTGATATTTGAAAATAATTGCTAATACGCAATTTTTACTTTCCTTACGTTATATTTATTTATAGGATACATTAATAATGTAGACAGGTATCTACATATTTTTCATTTATATTCTGCTCGCTAGTAAATATTTTGTCCTAAGATTTTTCCTTTTTTCACAAATATTTTTGTTAATTTTGGCCGGTATAGTATTATATTGGGTCTGAAAGACTGATAAAAGCGTCTCAAAAACATGTTTCGCGCAAAAAAGTACAGGTTATGACTACATTAAATTCAATTCTTAGTGAATTCAGTACATCTGACCCTTAACCCCAATAGTAGCTTTGTCATATGAAACAGTTGGATTGTTACAGATATTGTATTTTTATCATTCTCTTTTTATGCCCTTCCTTGTATAGTCAAACAGGTGCTTTTGAAATTGTCAGTTCAGATTCTGGCGCAGGCTGCCTACCATTGACTACTATTTTTAAAAATCTTTTAGATTCGACAAATACCGATTATTTTGAATGGAATTTTGATGACGGAAGCCCCTTAGAAAAATATCCTTCTTCCCATGCAGGCCATACCATTAGCCATACTTTTACTTCGCCTGGAAAACACAGGGTGACTTTGACTTTGGTGCCCATTTCAGGACTTCCAAGCGGTGGATTTCATGATATCTATGTCTATTCTCCTGATGACGCGGCTATGGACATTTCTTCTCCTATACTTTGTAGTGGGAATGTGTTATTTACAAATAGTTCGAATTTCGGGATTACACCAGGTACACGCATTATCTTCTGGGATTTTGGCGACGGCGACACGTCAACAACCAATTTGGATACTATTAGCCATTCTTATTCTTTTCTTAACGACAGCACGTATGTGGTAACCATGATAGATTCCAACCAATGTGGTAGCGATACTGCTTATAGGAACATTACCATATACCATCTTCAGAACCAGGTATATTCATCGGCAGGAGACACAGCCTGCGTAAACCAGGATGTGTTATTTAGCAACACCGGGCACAAACCTGTACTATCATATATATGGGGACTTGGAGACGGAAATTCTGCGTTTCAGCCCTCTGCGGTTCATGAATATAATATCAACGGCAGTTATACCATATTAATGATTACAGATATTCCCGGAGGACAAGGCTGCAAAGATACCTCAACCTTCGATCTTGAAGTGTTGCCCGGTCCGAAAGCGAATTTTTTTATGAACTATGATACTACTTGTAACTACCTGGAAGTGGAATTCAATAATATCAGCTCCGGTTTACAGGATAACTGGACATGGGATTTTGGAAACGATACCGCCTTTGCAGGTAAAGATCCGCCCTTAAAAGTGATGTATGACTCTTCGGGGTATTATGACATTACTTTGATTGTAAGCAACCTCACGAATAATTGCGTAGATACTTCCATACAGACACTTCTTGTCCCTCCCTCACCAATAGCCGATTTTTCAGCCAGTGATGTATGCGTAGGGCAAAATGCTGTATTTAACGATTTATCCACTGTTAGTATCGGAAATATCAATGCGTGGAAATGGTTGTTCGCCGATGGAACAAGCTCAACTATGCAGTCTCCTGTCAAACAATTTAATTCGGCCGGCGGACAAAAAGTTACGCTTATTTCTTCCACTTCTTACTGTTCCGACACGATAGAAAAAAATATTGGCATAGAGCAACTGCCTGAGCCAGATTTTTCTTATAGCATTTCTGAGGGTTGTGCCCCGCTCGATGTATTGTTTCTAAATTCTACAACAGGCGCTGTTTCGTATTTATGGGATTTTAACGATAATAGTATTTCGAATTTGCAGGACAGCGCCATGCACAGGTTTGAAAATTCCACTTTTACCGATAAAGTTTTTCATGTTAAATTAATAGCAAAAACAGCATTCGGATGTACCGATTCCTCGTCACAAGATATAACGGTCTTCCATTCCCCTGAAGCCCGGTTTAT
>CAZWGG010000784.1:0-2750 GCA_964633305.1 uncultured Bacteroidales bacterium | reverse complement strand
CACGACGGTCAGGGATAGCTTCAAAGGTGTGAGAACCAACAGTATCACTTGCCTGAATATCGAAAAGCGCTACAAAATCTTTTATTGTTCGTATTCCTCCCCAACCTCCGTCAATACCGTTTAAAGGCATACCACCGCCATTTGAAGCATGAAGTATAAATGTCATGCCTCCATATTGCTGGGTGTTTTGGCCATCAAAGCAAATCGGGAAAATAATTTCCGGGCTTTCATTATTATCTGCACTGAAAATACGTTGATAATTAGGGTCTAATGTATAGCCCGACCCAATTACATTATTAAGATAAGTAAGCGCCTCGGTATACATTCCCTGGCCAATATACACTTCTGCATTTAAGTACAGTTTGGCCAGCAACATCCAGTCAGCAACCCGGTCAACACGCCCGTATTCATTGGTCATAGGGTCTGCCAATTCTGTTTCCATGGCAAGTAACTCACTTTCAATATAGGTAAACAAATCACTCCGGGTTATTTTTTTTGGAGAGAAAGCGCCGGGCATATCTGTTTCATCCACAAAAGGTACATTGCCAAACATATCAATGGCATGCCAGTATGAATAAGCTCTTAAAAAGCGTGCTTCAGCCCTAAAAAGTTTTAAGTTGGTTTCAAAACTACCGGTTACGCTTCCTAATTTATTATCGGCAACCCTGATAAATTCATTACAAAGTGCAATAGTGTAGTAAATTCTGGAATATAAAGCTGTTATAAATACGTCATTAGGGGCCCATGTGTGCCAATGGAAATTTTTAATAGTTTGGTCATCCCATGCCATAATAGCCTCATCGGTAGAGAGTTCCTGTAACCCAAAATATTGGCGCAAATAGTTGCCGAAGTTTTCGTCAATCCCTTGAATATCCGGTTCTCCTCCACCTCCGCCTTGTTGCCCGCTAATAGCATAAGAAGCATATATTTTAGCCAGGGCTTGTTTATATGCCAACTCACTTGTAAACACTTTGTTTGCTGTAGCATCGTTCGGATCAATAGGTTCCACATCCAAATCTTTCACACATGACGATATGATAATCGCTGTGATGATTGCAGGTATATATAGAATTTTGTTCTTTTTCATAGCTAACAAATTTGTATAGTTAAAAGTTAATGTTTACACCAAGTACAAATGTCCTTGGGCGAGGAAAAATATTGTTATCAATACCATCGAAAACCTCAGGATCTAAACCGGAATATTTGGTGATAACAAAGACATTTTGTACCGTAAAGCTTACCCGTCCCTTAAGTTTTTCGGTAAGTAAACTGTTAAAATTATATCCTAAAGTGATATAGTCCATCCGAAAAAAAGAAGCATCCTCAAGATAAAAATCAGAGAAATATTGTGCTGTAAAGAAATTTGTTTTGTAAGCATCTTTTAATACATTGCCGGCAAATCCTGATTGGTTATAAAGGTTTTGAAAAATAGCCATATTGGAAGCATTGTTGTTATACACATAATTTCCAATACTAAACCGACCGGAAAATGATAAATCAACATTTTTATAGTTAAATTTAGAAGAAACACCAATAAGATAATCGGCAGCCGGTTTACCCAAATAATATTTATTATTGTTACTTGCGGTAACATCTCCTCCTTCTCCTGTTTTATCTACATAAAGCCCCTCGATAGGTATCCCGTTTTGGTAATAAACCTGCTTGAAAAGATGAAATGAGTTAGCAGGGTACCCTACACTGTTAATTAGTATCCTGTTATCAACTCCCCCGGAAATTGCTGTTGAAGAATAATAACCTGTATAATTAGGATCATTGACTCGGGTAAGTTTTGTTATTTCATTTTCGTTGTATGAAAAAGAAGTGCCTATTTCCCAACCCATATATAAGGTAGAAACAGGCCTTGCATTCAATGTGATTTCATATCCCCTGTTTTCAAGTGACCCGACGTTGGTAAACAGAAAGTTTGAAAAATTTGTACCTACTGCAATAGGTATTTCATTAATCAGATCGTTGGTCGTACGCAGGTAAAAATCTAACGAACCGTTAATCCTGTTATTTAAAAATCCAAAATCCAGTCCGATATTAGCCGTGGTAGTTTCTTCCCACTTTATATTTGCATCGTAACGGTTTGGTCGCAGAGTTGGATAAAATTCATCACCAAACTGGTAATAGGCTCCTTGTGTACTCAAAGTATATGTAGCTAGGTAAGGATAGTATTCTTCGCCAATATCCTGTTGTCCAGTTAAACCATAACCTAACCTGAGCTTTAATTCCGATACAGCCTTAACATTGTTTAAGAATGGTTCGTTATTTATTTTCCATGCAAATGCAGCCGAAGGGAATAATCCCCACCGGTTGTCTTTATGAAATCTTGATGAACCATCATTACGTAATGTGAATGTTAAGAGGTAGCGATCTAATAATATATAATTCAAACGGCCAAAGAATGAGACCAGGTAATTTTCACTCTTTTTCACTGTGGTTTTTGCTCCGATATATTCATTATTTGTGGCTTGCCAGGGCCGGTTCGCGTCTGTTTTTTCCCTATGAAAATGTTGCCAAGAGTAACCGGCTGTAACATCAATTTTACTCGAAATAACCTCTAATTCCTTCACATAGTTCAGATAGAAATCAAGTAATCGGGTATCGAGTTTTTGTGAATAATTTTTGACATTATTTTCAGGTTCCCTATAACTCCATGATGCCAGAGTATCGGTATTGTTATGCCCAACACATTCGGAATAGTCATAACCGAGGTTTAAATTTGCCTTTAATTCAGGCATAAAGCG
>CAZWGG010000783.1:0-2751 GCA_964633305.1 uncultured Bacteroidales bacterium | reverse complement strand
CCTTGGAATGATAAGCTGGGACTGGCATGATACCAGAATGAGCGCCACTATGGAATCTGTTATGAAAGGGTTTAATGATCCACGTATGGCAGTTTATTTTGCCCCTTGTGAAGATAAAACCGCATTGGGCCAGTACAAGGGAATCCGGCAGGGCATTGATATTCAGTCAAAAAGTACTTATGAGTACTATTCACCGGTAGGTACTATGTACAGAACTTCAAAGTCATTACAGATAATGACGGCAGCAGAGGTTTACCTGATTCGTGCCGAAGGTGTGCTAAGAGGATGGGACATGGGTGGACAAACTGCCCAGGAATATTACGAAGAAGGCGTAAAAGCGTCGTTTGATCAATTGGGGGCCTCTGGATACAGCGCTTATATTAACGACGCAACCAGCACATTTGCCGATTATGTTGATACTCATAACCCTGCAAATAACTTTTCAGCTTCCAGCGATGTAACCATCAAATGGGACGAGAGCATGACCAATGAACAAAAATTGGAAAAAATACTCACCCAGAAATGGATTGCAATGTTCCCCGACGGACAGGAAGCATGGGCTGAATTTCGCAGAACTGGGTATCCTAAACTAATACCCGTAGTAGTAAACAATAGTGGAGGGGCTATTAATACTTCCGATTTTGTAAGAAGGGTAATATATCCTAATTCAGAGTATGAAAATAACAATTCAGCTGTTGTTCAAGCATCTTCAACTTTGTCAGGGACAAACGGTATTACTGGCGATAAAGGTGGCTCAAGAGTTTGGTGGGATACAACAGGACCAAATTTTTAACTATGGGCATTTCTAACAATGCAGAACTTTTATAAGTTCTTCTGATTGTTCTGTCCGGTTATACCTGTTTGCAAATAGAGGATCATACTGAGATTAAAAATAGAGGAGGAATTGTTTTTGTAAATGGGTATGACCTTGGACGTTATTGGAACAAAAAATATTTATCGTTTGAGACAGTTCCCCTTAAAACAACATATCAGCCCGTTTCGAAAGATTTAAGACTATATCAGCTGAACTCAATTTTATATATTGCTTTAAATATTATTATATGATGAATAAAAAACAGTTTATTATCAGTTGTCTATTATGTTTATTCTTTTTTAAACTCAATGCACAAAATCAATACGAATTAAATAAGGGCTGGCAATGCAAAAATATTTTGGAGATAAAGGAAAAAGGAGAAGTATTATCAAATCCTTCATTTAAAATTTCCGGATGGTTACCGGCTACAGTTCCGGGAACGATATTAACTACCCTATTAAACAACAAGCTAATATATGACCCGTTTTATGGTATGAACAACGAACAAACTCCTGATATCTATTTTACAGGCCGGGATTATTATACATATTGGTTTATAAAAGATTTTAACGAAAAAGTTGGCGACAAGGACGAACAGGTATGGGTACACTTTCGTGGCGTAAATTATGGGTGTGATATTTTTTTAAATGGTCATAAGCTGAACCAGCAAACGCATTACGGGATGTTCCTTCGACAAACTTACAATATTACTTCCCTTCTTAGCAAAGAAGGAAAGAACCGCCTGGCCGTAATTGTATATCCTACCGATCCTGTGGGCAATCCTAATGGCGGACAAGGAGGTGATGGAACAATCGCTAAAAATGTTACACACCAATATGTAGCCGGATGGGACTGGATTCAACCTGTACGTGACAGGAATACAGGTATTTGGGATAAGGTGATCCTTGAAAAAACGCATAAGGTCAATTTAAAAAATCCCCATATAGTAACTTTAGTTCCTGGCAAAAGATTCCCAGGTAAATCACAAATGCCTGTGACCATCAAAACTTCTGCCGAAATTGAAAATCCTTCAAACAATAAGGTTAAGGGAACATTACAGTATTTCCTGGAAGGTGATATTATTAAAAAAGACGTTGCACTTAAGCCTAAATCTCTTACAGAAATACAATTACCCGATTATACATTAAGAAATCCTGGTTTGTGGTGGCCTAACAATTATGGTCCCCAGACATTATACAACCTCAAGGTTCAATTTTTAGATGAAAATAAACAAATTCTTGATGAGGAAGAAATACATTTTGGTATCAGGGAAATTCAAACCCAATGGAATGAACACACCAGGAGTATGCAGGTTTCCGTTAACGGTCAAAAAATATTTATAAAAGGAGGAAACTGGATAATCTCTGATGCAATGCTTCGATTTTCGCCCGAACGTTATGACGCAGAAATACGTTTTCACCGGGATATGAACCTGAACCTTATTCGTATATGGGGTGGCGCTTTAACCGAAAGGCCCGAATTCTACCATGCCTGTGATAGATATGGTTTGTTAGTAATACAGGACTTTTGGATATCAGGTGATTGCAACGGCAGATGGTTAGATCCAATGAAAAAAGAAGATCAGTGGACACGAAGAAAATATCCTGATGATGACAATCTGTTCCTGGAATCTGTGACCGATCAGGTTAAAATGATACGCAACCACCCTTCACTTGCGTTCTGGTGCGGGGGAAATGAACTTACACCACCAGGGGATATCCTGATTCAAATAAAAGATTCAATCCTGCTTAAACTGGATAGTACAAGGTATTTTATTCCGTATTCTAACTCTCGTTGTATGTCGTATAATAATCTCGGAGGAAATGGAGATGGCCCATACACCATACAGGATATCCGGAGATTTTGGGAACAACGGTCCTTCCCGTTTAACTCGGAAATCGGTTCGGTAGGGATAGGTGACTACGAATCATTAGAAC
>CAZWGG010000782.1:0-2758 GCA_964633305.1 uncultured Bacteroidales bacterium | reverse complement strand
TTCAAACGATTTGAAATCAGGTTGGAAATATCACTAACCGGAAGCGTTGTTATGGTTTCATCCTGGTTTTGTGATGTAGTGGATGGTTGTGTTTGCCAATTTTGTTTAAATGCTTTTTTTGCAGTTTGTCTCCAGTCTTTTTTTGAGCCACCTGATTCAATAAACTGCTTTTTAGCCTGTTTTTTTGCTTTTCTTTTCAGCTTTATATTTTTTAGCCATCCTATAATTTTGCCTATCAGACCGGCCGCACTACCTGCTGCTGCGATTGCCCCGGCTGCTCCTAATCCTGAAAATGCAGGTTTGTCTTCACCCAGGAGAATAGCTTTTTTAAGTTCATTTTCATTAGCCCCTAATTCTTTTTTAACCAATTGAATGGTATTTGAAAGAATAGTCCTGAGTTTATTCCAGGTGTCTTTATCTATGCCTTCTTCAATAATCTGATTTTCGCTGGCATAACCATAAGCTAACAATGGGCTTATGTTCAGGTAATTATATGACAATGCCTTAAGGAAAGCTTGCTTTTTATCACGCTTATCTATGATAGTTTCTATTTTGGTCGGGTCAATATCTTTTAACCATTCATTGATTTTTGCCAGGAGCTGGCCTGCTCGTGTACGGGTTATGCTGTTTTTCAGCCTGTTCCTGTTCCTTCTAAACCTGGATATTCTTTTTTTTCTTTTTTTAAAACGCCTTCTCTTGCCTTCCAACCCATCAAAAGAATAATCATATTTATACCCGTTATCTTCCGGTTCAAAACCAGTAAATTCCAAATCGGGCTGCCAAATCTGGTCATCGTATTTGTATTCATAACCGGGATTTTCAGGCTCGCTACCTGTAAATCCCAGGTCAATTTCAAAACCGTCCAATTCGTCAATTCCGAATAATTCACCGTTTAGTTCTTCAAATCCTCTTAAGTTTTTCCGTTTCCCGGATAATATAGCTTTCCGCAGGGCTTTTGAGCTTCCACCAAGTTTTTTAAAAGTGTTTTCAACTTTGCCATGTACTTTTTTCAGTTTCTGATATTCATTTTTATCAATGCCCATAGCAATAGCCTGTTGTTCGCTTACATAAGCATATTTAAGCTTGTCGGAAACTTTACCGATATTTGTCCTCAAAGCGGTCAGAAATGCTAAACGGGCAGGTGCAGCACCTACTTTTACAATACCTTTGGCAACGGCTTTAAAACCTTTTTTAATTCCGCTTGCCAGTCGTTTAAACAGTCCGCCTTTTTTCTTTCTTCTTGCCCTTCGTTTTGCCTTTTTTGCTTTTCTCCGTGCTTTACGTTTCATACGCCTTTTAGCCCTTCTTTTTTTTCTTCGTCTTCTTCTTTTACCTGCTAATCCATCCACTGAGTAATCATACTCGTATTCATCGTCTTCCGGTTCGTCACCGGTAAATCCAAAGTCTTCTTCCCATTCCGGTTCCTCGTATTGGTATTCAAAATTTTCTTCCTCCGGTTCTGTTCCTGTGAACCCGACATCTTCTTCCCATGTATCCGATGAAGCCTCAGCGTAGTCGGACTCATCCCCATTTAACAACCCTGACTCATCATCCTCATCAAAATACCTGTATTCATAACCTGCAAGCTCCGCTTCAACACCTGTAAATTCAGTGTCTTCTTCCCAATCGTCTTCGTCATCATCAATACCGGCTAATACAATTTCACCTTTGCTCACCAGTTCATCTTCTTTTTGGGCGAGAATTTCCAGTGCTTTTGCCCGTGTAACAGGATTATCCCAATTTTTTATGGCATAGTCAAGCATTTCAACTGCCTGGTGTGGATCCTGAAAATCTTTTATATAATCGGGATGCCTGACATAGGAATTCCGCAGTCTTTTTAAATAGCGGAGCATAGATGCTGCATCATCTTCCGGGCTTCCTAATCCGTTGATTGTATCGTTTAAATCTTCTCCAAGTATGACTTTCAATAAATCATTGTCAGGTTTTTTGTTATTTCCCTGAAGTGATTCGGCAGACGTGCCTGCAAGAATTTCAATGGGGATACCCAAATCCTTTGTTCCTGCCAGGTGTAACTGTTTCATATCAAAATCTTTTTTTTGTGAATATGGTTTTTCATAGTTGAAAGTGTCCAGCACCGGGTCAATGGTTACGTATTCTTTGTTTTTCAGGGGAACAATAAGGTAAATATGCTGGTAATTGGGCCTGCTGTATTTGGTAATCCTGAACTCAAAGGGTTTGCCCAGGTTATAAAGTATGGATGCTACAAAAATGGTATAATCATCGCAATCCACTCCTGTCTTTCGGTCTCTCCATGTGGTTGCAGGCCTTCGGAGTTGTTCAACACCTTTCCGGTCTAAATGATACTGGATATGGTTATAACAAAAATCAAAGATGTTTTTGTACAGGTCTTTATCATCTTTACTTTTATTTTGAAGGTACTGAGCAAGTTTTTCAGTATCCCTGTAATATTTTTTTACAACCTGGCCACACCATTGTACCGTGTCTTCTACACTACCATTATTCTGAACAATATCATTCGTCCCATCGGGTACGGAGATCAGATAACTGTATTCACTGCCATTCTTAATATTCCGTTTTCCTGCTGCAACCAGGCCAATCCCCCCGAATATCCCACCTAATGTATTATCTATATATCCTAACTCTTTGGCTTCTTCCCCGAACTTTTGTTCAATGGATACTTCCAACCCGTTGACAACAGCAAAAATTCTGAATGTGGTTTTTTGCTTTAATGTTTCTAAAAGTGCTGTAAGGTTGTTTAAACTGGAAAGAATATCAG
>CAZWGG010000781.1:2304-2763 GCA_964633305.1 uncultured Bacteroidales bacterium | reverse complement strand
AAATGGTATTTGTGCTTTATCTTTAATTAAGCTGTCCAGGTCAATACAATCCTTATTGGTATTTAAATTTATTTTGTCAAACTGAATAACTTTCTTATCTGCTATTTTCTGGACAGGTATTTCTTCGTGTAAAATAAAATTTGTCCTTAAAATATCGTATTTCTCAATTAACAAATTGAAAGCTCTTTCAAACGCGTTATTTGAAAAACTCCCTTCTAGTTCAAACATAAAGGGGATATTATACCGATTGGTATTAATGTGTCTATTTTGGACAAACCAAATGCTTTGTTGCAGATATGTACAAGGATAAAACTCTCTATTGGTCGAATCCTCTAATTGAAACAATTTATTTTCATCCCGATTAGAGTCGATATATCCTGCTAAATCGGATATAACCGGGTATTCAAAAATAATTTCAGGAGGAATATGTATGTTAAGCTCATCCCCTAAATACATAGA
>CAZWGG010000781.1:1560-2294 GCA_964633305.1 uncultured Bacteroidales bacterium | reverse complement strand
TTCAAATAAGTATTTATAAGTTCAATAATTTCAAATTCGGTTTTTGTTAATTTCTTTGATGAAGCTTTCGTTTCTAACTGTTTACTAAGGTTACTTTCCCGAATAATACCGTTTATTGATCCTGAAAGAAAGGCACTTTTACAAGCATTTCTTTGAATTTTACCACTAGTTGTTTTTAAAAGTGTTCGTTGCCTGATAAATACTATTTCTTCAACATTCAATTCAAATTCCTCAAATACATAAATTTTAATTCGTTGCCTGATTTCATCCAGATCAAGATGCTTTTTCAAAAGTACTTCAACTATAAGGATTAGATTTTCGGAGTTATTTTTTTCAATTGAGAATGCTGCACATCCTTCTTTAATAATATTTGGATGGCAATGGGTAACTGTATACTCAATTTCACTGGGATAATAATTTCGTCCGTTAATTAAAATCATATCCTTAATTCTTCCGGATATATATAATTCATTATCTTTAATTATGCCCAGATCGCCCGTCCTAAAGAATAGGCCTTCTCTTCCTTTAATCTTTGTTTTGAACGGATTATCTCTTTTTCTTTTTTTCCAATATCCAGATGCCACACTATCTCCTTGAACACATATCTCACCAACATGGCCATCTTCAACCTCCGTGCCAGATTTGTTTATTAAATGAAGATTATAACCATCCCATTTCCCACAACTAATTAATCGTAAATTTTTACCTTCGCCTTCAGCTTGATCGAAATCATT
>CAZWGG010000781.1:0-1550 GCA_964633305.1 uncultured Bacteroidales bacterium | reverse complement strand
ATGTTGCAATACATTTAAAGGAAATTCCTGAAATTTTGCCACTTCATCATGTCTTATCCCGGAAATTAGTAACGTTGTTTCAGCCATACCGTAACAAGGCAGAAATGATTTGTTACTAAACCCGCAACAAGAAAATTTTGCAATGAAATTCTCAATTGTTGAGGCACGAACGGGTTCTGCACCGTTAAATGCAACTTTCCATGATCGCAAATCTAATTGTTGTAACTCTTCTGTTGAAATTTGATGAATACATTGTTCGTAGGCAAAGTTCGGGCCTCCACTAACAGTGGCCTTGAATTTACTTATTGCTACCAACCAACGAATAGGTTTTTGTAAAAAATGATAGGGAGAGAACAATATACTCCTAAAACCTGTAACTAACGGTTGAAGTATATTTCCTATTAACCCCATATCATGATAAAAAGGAAGCCAACCAACCACTAAAGATTCTTTATCTAATGAAAATCTCTTTTGAATTAAAATTTCGTTTGAAACTATATTTCCATGTGATATCATCACTCCTTTAGGAGTATCGGTAGAACCGGAGGTATATTGTAAAAATGCTAAATCTTCACTTCTTATTTTCGCTTGAATCCATTTTTCTGCATAATTGCTCTTTATCTTATCAGTATAAATTAATTCAATTGTTGATTCTCCGGCAATTTCTTTCAGACCTTTCTCAAAGTTACTCCCCGATAGTGTAAGGATCGCTGATGCATCGGCATTTTTGATAATTGAAAGAAAACGACTTGTGTTTCTATTTGCCTTTGGAGGATATGATGGTATAGCAATTATTCCGGAATACAGGCAACCAAAAAAAGCTTTAACAAATTCTATCCCTTGCGGATAAATAAGTATGACCCGTTCCCCTTTCTTAAATTTAGATTGTAAAAGTCCTGAAATTATTTTAGCGTCATAATCAAGTTGTTCATAGCTAATATTTGTTTCATCATTTTCACCATCGTTCAGATAGGTATAGGCAATAGTCTGGGGTTCGTTTTTTGAACGCCATTGTAAAATATCAGCAATAGATATATGATTGCTATTTACCGGATTTATCATAATTAAAAACTGTAAATTGTTTTTGAAATTTTAATTGAGAATAGCAGTTGTCAAAGCCCTAACACTTTTTTAGAATTGTTGTAAAAAATATTTTGTAGCATACTCGATGTATCGGAATTCAATCTCTTTGAAAATTCATGAAGTATATCAATCTGATTTTTAATGGGTTTCATGAGATTGGTTATGGGCCAATCCGAACCAAACAATATTTTTTTGTTGTATATATCCTGAAAAATCAAGTTTAACACGCTGCCTTTATTTTGATTTAGTATAGATTGAAACCCTGATATATCGGCATAAATATTTTCAATTTCCAATAAAGAACTTATTAGCGGATTATTTAATTTATATCCTGCATGTGCCAGTATGAAGTTACATTTTGTATATTTTCGGGCAACTTCTTTTACAGGGACTGGTTCACCATATTCATTATATAATTCATGGGTTGAAAAACCTTTGCCATCATCTTTTTCAAGCTTTTTAGCCTG
>CAZWGG010000780.1:2206-2765 GCA_964633305.1 uncultured Bacteroidales bacterium | reverse complement strand
TGAAACCAGGTACTGTTATTGTAGATATTGCAGCTTCAACCGGGGGAAATTGTGAACTTAGCGAAAATAATAAAACAGTTATTTATAACCAAGTGAAGATCATCGGTAATTCAAATTATCCGTCTGATATGCCATACGATGCAAGTTCGATGTTTGCAAAAAATATATTGAATTTTATTCGACTTATTATTAATGATAATGGTGAGCTGAACCTTAATTTTAATGACGAGATTGTTAAAGGTACATGCCTCACGAACAAAGGCGAGATTGTGAATGAATGGGTTAAAACTGCTTTAAACCTTTAAAAAAACAATTCAATGGATAATATATTTATATTTTTATACACTAATAAAGAAACCATATTTACTATGGTTTTGGCTATCTTTCTCGGTTTTGAAGTTATTTCAAATGTTCCCTCTGTACTTCATACTCCTTTAATGTCAGGTGCAAATGCTATTAGTGGTGTGAGCATTATTGGAGGGATTATTTTGCTCGGACATGCTGATCTTACAATAATATCATTAAACCTAATACTTGGTGTTATGGCAGTGTTATCTGG
>CAZWGG010000780.1:0-2196 GCA_964633305.1 uncultured Bacteroidales bacterium | reverse complement strand
GGTATACTTAATGTTACCGGGGGATTTGTTGTGACCGATAGAATGTTGGAAATGTTTAAGAAAAAATCTAAGAATAAAAGATGATGAATGAAATATTTAGCATGGCCGATGGAAGGACTTTTTCAACAGGAGATGTTATACTTGAATACAGTTATCTCTTAGCAGCAATACTTTTTGTTGTGGGATTAAAACTTCAAAGCCATCCTAATACTGCCCGAAGAGGTAATTTTTGGGCAGGAGCAGGGATGTTACTGGCAATAATAACCACACTTTTTTTTCATAAAGATAATGATGGAAACTTCATTAAGCTATTTAACGGAATCATTATTGTTGGAGTTATACTTGTAGGTTCGGTAATAGGATTTCTCATAGCAAGGAAAGTAAAGATGACAGCTATGCCACAGCTTGTTTCATTTTTCAACGCAACAGGTGGAGCTGCTTCAGGGCTTGTCGCTTTAATGGAATCTTATAATCTTCAAAACAGAGCTATTTTGGTAACTCTTCTGGGTATGGTTATTGGAAGTTTAACATTTAGCGGGAGCATGATAGCTTATGGAAAACTTGACGGGAAAGTAGGAGATATTTTTTCGCCTGTAATGAAATATGTAAACATTTTTCTTTTACTTACTATAACGGTATTAGTGATATTTATTTTTTATGCCGGCACTTCCTATCAAAACAGAAATGTTTTTATACTTGTGTTATTGGGAATTTCCCTGCTTTATGGTGTATTGTTTGTAATGCCCATTGGGGGCGCAGATATGCCGGTTGTTATATCGTTGTTGAATTCATTCTCTGGAATAGCTGCTGCTTTGGCAGGCTTTATTTATAACAACCAGGCCATGATACTTGGAGGCATTCTTGTTGGTGCTGCAGGTACTATCCTCACAGTTTTAATGTGTAAAGCAATGAACAGGTCGCTTCTCAATGTTATCGTGGGTGCTTTTGGGGGAGGAGGATATGGAGTATCCGAAAAAGATATTGGAACCATAAAAGAAATTTCAGTAAGTGATGCTTCTGTTTTACTAAGTTATACAAAAAAGGTAGTGATAATTCCGGGATATGGTTTAGCAGTTGCCCAGGCACAACATATTTGCAGTGAATTAGACAACCTGCTCACGGAAAAGGGAGTGGAAGTTAAGTATGCTATCCACCCTGTTGCTGGCAGAATGCCTGGCCATATGAATGTTTTACTTGCCGAAGCTGATGTACCTTATGAGAAACTAATTGAAATGGACAATATAAACCCTGAGATGCCAACCGTTGATGTTGCTTTAATTATAGGTGCAAATGATGTAGTAAACCCGTCAGCTCTGAATGATAAGTCAAGTCCGATATATGGAATGCCTATTATTAATGCACATGAAGCTAAAAACATAATTGTTATGAAAAGAGGAATGGGAAAAGGATATGCTGCTATTGAAAATTACTTATTTTATGATGATAAAACAAAAATGCTATTTGGTAATGCAAAAGATTCTTTGCAGAAGCTTGTTACTGAGATTAAGAATTTATAATAATATACAAGTTGTACCAAAGAAAATTGATTATTTTTTTGCACGCTAAAGCAGAGTCCCTTGCCATAGCTACGCGAAGGCAGAGTAAGCTTCATATAACTGAAATAACTTCAGTCATGTCTTTCTATAATCCTGTGTTCTTTCAATATAAATAAGAATAAATTAGGACAATATTTTGGTTATTTTAAAAACAATTACTAACTTTTATTAAGTTTTACGTATTATATACGGTATTATGTATGATGATTTTATCAGGTAAGGTGTATCATCTATAACCCTATTTTAATAACACCTTTTTACGAGCTGCAGGTAATATTATATTGTTGCCTATATATTTCTCCCTATCAAATAATAAAGAAGGAATATAATTGATTTTTTTAACAACATAGTAAAAAGTATCGATAATGAAAAATCTTAAAATTTCTGTTAAGCTGTTGATATTGGTGTTATTTATTTCTGGAATATTGATATTTATTGGAATATATGGTATTATAAATCTCGCCAAGGTTAATTCTTCTTTGGAATCTGTTTATGTAAACAGGGTAGTACCATTAACCCAATTAAAAACAATTTCTGATATGTATGCTGTAAATATTGTCAATTCAACTAATAAATTACGAAATGGCAATATTTCTTGGGAAGAAGCTTATCAAATGTTAACCGAAGCCAAGAATGTAAT
>CAZWGG010000779.1:0-2772 GCA_964633305.1 uncultured Bacteroidales bacterium | reverse complement strand
TAATGAACTTAAGGAAGTATGTGACAATCTTGAACTGTATTTCTAAAACATTGTAAGGATGCTAAAAACAGAAAAAGTTAATGACATTTTTATTGTAAAGTTCAACAAAACAGACCGGTTAAATGCATTGATTACAGAGCCGGTGAAGGAAGATCTCAAAAATTTTTATCAGAAACCCGGTGTCAAACTTATTCTCAGCCTTGAAGGGATAAAATTCATTGACAGTACAGGGTTTGGAGTATTTTTATCGATTATGAAAACAGCAAATAATAGTCGCGGTAAGTTCAAAATTTGCTGTGTCTCAACCGAAGTAATGGAGCTCTTTAAATTGTTACAATTACATAACATATTTGAGCTTTATAATAGCCTTGATGATTGTATAAAGAGTTTTTCTTAAAAAGGCCGGACTGATAAAAAAGTTTTATCAATCCGGAAATCAATTAATAAACACTAAACCTTCTTCTCCTTTATCTATTATTAATTTTTTATTTTTGTTCACTTTTCCTGCCAAAATTTGCTTTGACAACAGGGTAAGAACGGATTTTTGTAAGATACGTTTTATAGGCCGGGCACCATATTGAGGGTCGAACCCCATTTCGGCAATCCAGTCAACCGCTTTATCGGTAATAGAAAGTTGTATTTCTTTGTCTCCTACCATTTTAATTATATTGTTAAACTGTAGCATTACAATTTGTCTTATTTCATCCATATTTAGAGGTGAGAACATAATAAACTCATCAATCCTGTTTAAAAACTCGGGTCTTATGGTTTTTCTTAAAAGATCAAATACTTGTTGTTTGGTTTTTTCAAATACTTCATCTTTATTTTTCTCATTAATATGTTGAAGGTTTTCCTGGATAATGTGTGAACCAATGTTGGAAGTCATCACGATAATTGTATTTTTGAAGTTAACATTTCTGCCTTTGTTGTCGGTTAACCTGCCGTCATCCAGTACCTGTAGCAAGATATTAAAGACATCGGGATGGGCTTTTTCAATTTCATCGAGTAAAACAACAGAATATGGTTTTCTTCTTACGGCTTCGGTAAGTTGTCCTCCTTCGTCATAACCAATATAACCTGGAGGAGCACCAATTAACCTGGAAACCGAATGTCTTTCCTGGTATTCTGACATATCAATACGTGTAAGAAGATTTTCATCGTCGAATAAAAATTCTGCTAAAGCTTTGGCAAGCTCCGTTTTCCCTACTCCTGTTGTTCCCAGGAATAAAAACGATCCGATTGGCCTTTTTGCATCCTGCAAACCTGCACGGCTTCTTCTTACTGCATCGGAAACGGCAACAATAGCTTCCTCTTGTCCAACTACTCGTTTATGTAACTCTTCTTCGAGTGTTAACAATTTATCTTTTTCACTTTGAAGCATCTTACTCACGGGAATGCCTGTCCATTGAGAAACAATATTTGCAATATCTTCACTCTCAACTTCTTCTTTTATCAAAGCGTCTTCTCCCTGTATTGAACTTAGTTGTTCATTTAAATCTTCTATTTGTTTTTCAGCTTCTTTTATTTTCCCGTACCTAATTTCAGCCACTTTTCCATAATTACCCTGTCTTTCAGCCTGGTCAGCTTCAAATTTAAGGTTTTCAATTTCGGTTTTGCGTTGTTGTATTTGTGTAATGATGTTTTTCTCCGATTGCCATTTTGCCCGCAGCTTATTTCTTTCATCATTAAGTTCGGCAATTTCTTTTCCTATTTTCTTGAGCATTTCTTCGTCTTTCTCACGTTTAATAGCCTCGCGTTCAATTTCAAGTTGTTGTATTTTTCGTTCAATTGTATCGATTTCGAGTGGAACGGAATTCATTTCAAGCCTCATTTTAGAGGCAGCCTCATCAATTAGGTCAATTGCTTTATCAGGCAGAAAGCGTTCGGTGATATATCGGTGAGATAATTCCACGGCCGATAGTATGGCCTCATCTTTTATCCTTACTTTATGATGATTTTCATATCTTTCTTTTAGTCCCCTGAGGATAGATATAGCACTAAGCACATCGGGTTCGTCAACCATTACGAGTTGAAACCGGCGTTCAAGGGCTTTATCTTTTTCAAAATACTTCTGGTATTCATTTAAGGTGGTTGCACCAATAGCACGCAGTTCTCCTCTTGCAAGAGCAGGTTTAAGAATATTGGCTGCATCCATGGCCCCTTCCGATTTTCCGGCACCTACCAGGGTATGTATTTCATCGATAAAAAGAATAACTTCTCCGTCAGAGGAAATAACTTCTTTTATTACGGCTTTTAGCCGTTCTTCAAACTCACCCTTATATTTTGCCCCGGCAATTAACGCGCCCATATCAAGGGAAAACACCTGCTTGGTTTTGAGGTTTTCAGGCACATCGCCTGCAATAATCCTGTGTGCCAGTCCCTCGGCTATAGCTGTTTTACCTACGCCGGGCTCGCCAATAAGTATCGGGTTGTTTTTTGTTCTTCGTGATAAAATTTGCAAAATGCGCCTAATCTCGTCTTCCCTTCCAATAACCGGGTCGAGTTTACCGTTACGTGCCAGTTCATTAAGGTTGAGCGCAAAGCGATTTAGTGAATTAAACGTGTCTTCTGCTGTCTGACTGTCAACCTTCGAACCTTTTCTTAATTCTTTTATTGCATTTTTCAGGTCTTTTTCAGTTATCCCGTTATCTTTCATCATTTGTGACACGTTATCGCCAGCTGCAAGGATCCCGAGCAATATATGTTCAACCGATATGAATTCGTCGCCAAACTCTTTGGTATAGTTCATAGCCTTTTGCAACGATTTATTGG
>CAZWGG010000778.1:0-2781 GCA_964633305.1 uncultured Bacteroidales bacterium | reverse complement strand
AACAATGTTGACAATTGTTTTACTGATATCTTTTGGATTTAAATCTTTTTCTATGGGCAAATTAGAGAAATATACACATGTAATGGCTGGCGCTACCATTTTTTTAAGTGGCTGTGCTATTGTGTTTTTGGGATGGTGAGCTATTATAACAGTTTTAACAACTAGTCACTTTCATAAGTTAATTTTGTTAGTACCCTGAATTTTGTTTGCGGATAATATGTTTCATATTGAATACAAATGCCTTCATTATCATAGGTATATGTTCTTGATGAAAACTTATCATTTGAATCCCTTCTCCATAGCATTTCTGTGAGGTTATCTTTTCCATCATACGAGAATTTCTTTTTCAAAAATCGTCCTTCATTTGGATTTTCTTCGTCAATATTTGTAAGATCACCATTTGAATTGTAAAGAAAGGTAAGTTTATAATAAAACTCTTCACCCCTGTATTTTACCTCGCTAATAACTTTATTGTCACTGTTATGAACATATAATTTCTTTTCTACAAGATTTTTGTTATTGTCGTAAACAGTCTCTTCTATTACATTTTCATTTTTATCGTATCTTAACTTCACATATGAGAGAGCTGTTCCCGAGGAGTTATAAACTGTAATATTTGAAATGTTCCCTTCATGTTCAAAAACCCTCTTTTCTTTCAATTTATCTTCAATAAAGTAACTTATTTGTTTCAGTTTATTATTATTGCCATACTCATATGTATTATTGAATTTTGAAGAACCGTCAAATCCGTATTCCCGGGTTAAATTTCCATTTTCATCATATTTTGAACTTTTTTGATATGCAATAACAACACCTCTTTTCTTAATATAATCGGTACGTTTTCCTTCATTATTATATTTATATTCTTCATGAGAGAGGATATCCTGGAGTTTATAAGTTACAGTTTCAATGATGTTTCCTTTTTTATCATATTTTATATAAGAAGTTTTTATCCCTTTCTTGGAGAATTTGCCGTCTTCAAAATTATGGTCCCACGTTGTTTGAGAGACAATATTATGGGCAATTACTTTTTCTTTTTGCTGGTCCTCAAATACAGGTTGACTTTTAACTACTGTAAATAGTGTTGTAAAGACCCCAACTATTATTAGAAACTGTCTTTTACCTTTAAATAAACATTTATCCATATAAAATATTTTTTTTACAAAACTAATTGAAATCAATTATAACATATCATTACTTATTCAAATTTACAATAATAATTCTAAAATTACCTATGATCATAACTTTACAGTTCAATATTTATTATCTAATTTGATTATTTGAATCCATTTTGTCATCATCAGTTTCTGTTTCTTCTTCTTCTTCCCATTCATATGTTGTTGGCACGGGACCTTGTTTTCTGAAATATATTGATAGCAAAAACCCTGCCAATCCTCCTGCAAGATGTGATTCCCATGAAACATCATCTTTGTAAGGAAAAATTCCCCATACCATACTTCCATACATAAAGATAACTAAAAGTGATATAGCAAGGAGATTGATATTTTTCCGCATTATTCCACTAAAAAAAAGAAATGCCCCAAAGCCATATATTAACCCACTGGCTCCAATATGATAGGCTGACCTGGCATAAATCCATACCAGGACACCATGGGAAAAATAAGTGATAAAAAATACTTTGTATGCAACTTTATTGTAAAAATAGAATAAAGCTAATGATAAGAAAAACAAGGGAATGGAATTATCAACCAAATGATTTAAACTTCCGTGTATAACAGGAGAAAAAAGTATTCCCTTTATGCTGCTTATTTTTCTTGGGTAAATGCCATAATACCATAGGTCAACATTATCTACTATTTCATAGAGTTTAACAATCCACAGTAAGCAAAGGAAAAAAAATGGAAAAATTAAGCTATGATAAAATCTTCTTTTTTCTAATGGATAATTTTTTAGTTTCAATTTATTTTTTTACCGAACAATATAACAAATATAGAAAAGTTCAACCTAGACAAAAAAGATCCAGGTAATGGTTTTTTGAATAAAGTTAAAAGCGAACTCCCAGAATTGTAATATCATCTGTTTGTTCCGTATCCTTTATCCAGTTAATCAAAGTTTTGTTCAGAATTGCTTTTTGCTTATCCATTGGCATTTTATGGATATGAAGTAATTGTTCACGAAATCGTTTAGGGGTGAATTTTCTGTCATTGGGACCTCCAAATTGATCCTGGTAACCATCGGAATACATATAAATCACATCGCCTCTTTTTATATTAAATTCCTGAAAGGTAAATTCTTCGTCTTTATCTGGATAAAATCCTATTGTTGCACGATTAGGTTTTGTTAAAAGCAATTGGTCATTTTGGATTATAATAACGGGATTAAAAGCACCGGAATATTGAAACTTTCCTTCTTTATAGTCAATGACACACAGTGCTATATCCATTCCATCATGACTTAAGTCATCTTTATTATTTTGGTTTAAAGCAGAAATGACTCTTTTACGCAAATAATCGAGTATAATATTAGCTTGTGTAATGTTTTGATTATTAATAATCTCATTTAAAAAAGTGATTCCTAGCATGCTCATAAGAGCACCGGGGACACCGTGTCCTGTACAATCGGAGACTGCTACAATAATTTTATTTTCTTTTTTGCTCACCCAGTAAAAATCCCCGCTAATAATATTTTTTGGTTTACTAAGAATAAAGTAATCTTTTAATAATTTGTTTAGCAAAGACTTAGAAGGCATAAGGGCTGATTGAATATTAGCAGCATATTTAATACTATCTGTAATATCTTTATTTTTATTTTTTATTAAGT
>CAZWGG010000777.1:0-2784 GCA_964633305.1 uncultured Bacteroidales bacterium | reverse complement strand
ACTTTTTCCCAAGTTGTTATAATCAGCCGTCCAAATAATTTCAGTAATCCTGTTTTCAATATTTGAGAGTTTATGAAATAGAGAGTTTATGGTATTAAGACTACCTAATGAAATAAAAGTGATTTTGCAACTGGTATTTTCTAAAATTTTCTTAGTAATTTCAATATAATCAAAATTTTGTTTAGGTTCCACCTTTGACTCACACCAGTTGAATCTCAAGGCAACATCACAATTGTTTTTTGATTTTTGAAAAGAGTTTTTATTTATCCCGGTTAGAATTCCCTGATGGTAATGCTTGTTTAATAATTGATTTACCTTTCTATAAGTTTCAGCAGCATCTAAAACCCCATCAGACGCTATAATTGCCAATACACTGGTTGATGTAGATGCCAATAGCATGTTTAATGCCCTATAATCATCTAATCCACCATCCGTATCAATGATCACATATTTGTCTGGTTTCCAAGGATGGGATAATGATATATGAAAAATTACGAAATGTAAGATTAAAAAAATAAAGATAATTTTCATTATTTTTGCCATAATCGTGTTACCATTTTATTAAAAATACTACTTCTGCAAAAGTATATATTTTTTGTATCAATTCTTTGTAAAATAACTTACTTATTCAAGGGAAGAATGATCTTAAAAGCAGGATTTACAGTAGTAAATCTAATCACTACAATAAAAAAGTAGTTCATCATACGTGTCAATAAGGTCCCTTGGCGGATCTAGAATAAACCAAGTTGCCTCATCAGCTATGTGCCAATAACTTCTGTCTGAAGATTTTGTTCGTAATTGGATATCTCTTTGGAAATTATTTTGATCAACATCATTAAATCCAATTGTTAAACCAATTATTTGATTGCTTTTCAATAAGAATACAGAGCTTAGTTTTTCGGAAAATAATGATAAATCATAAAAAAGTTTTGATTCAATTTCATACGTTGTTAAAGATTTACCATTTTTCAGCCTATTTATTTTAACTTTAAAATTAAAAACTTCCGGATTAATAACTATCCATCTAGGACCATAAGTGATAAACATATTATTTACAGTACTTGTAGGAGATACAGAAGCATAAAAGATATTAGAAAAAAGAGATTTGTAGCTATTTTCATTTGTAAACTGACCTGATATCCTGTTGGAATTGAAATTTATATCAACTCCGTCGTCATGATACAGTTGATCAAGGTTTAAAGAATCGTCAATTATTTTACATATTATATATATTTTATTATTTGCCTTACTCCATCCTACAAAAAATTCAATTTCCAAATCATCATAAGTGACTTGCTCAGAATTTATTAAATCTGAATTATGGATTTTATATTCATTAGGAACCCAGTTCCATTCTTTCAAATCTCCATCTATATTAATAGTTTTTGAGATATTATGTGGAATGTATACAGCATGGAATTTGTACCCTTCAACTTTTTGACCTTTAACATATCCAAAAGTATAAAACAGAAAAAGAAATATTATCACATTTTTCATCGATTGTACTATTTTAATTAATAGAGGATTTTATTTGAAGACTTTTAAATATATCCAGATTATCTGAAAAATATGTTGAATCAAAATGAACATCTAACTTTTCGGTTTTGTCAAATATTATATTTTTTAAACAATAGTTTACACTGTCATATTTTTGTGAATTATATGAATTTAAAAAACTTTCTAATAAAGAATTTTGTTCATTCGTTTTTTTGATCATTTTATATTCATCTGAATTTTGTAAATCGTACTTATAAGCTTCTTTTAACCATATTTCTTCTTCTATCAGTTCATTAATAGCATTTATTCTCCAAAAGCTGTTTAATGGTGGTTTATTATCATATTTATAAAATACCCGTTTATTATCGGGTAATTGTGAAATCAGTTTTCTTAATTTTTCAACTGTAATTTCTGTATCTCCAAATTTTATAACTACTTGATCAGCATTGTATGCAACTTGTTTCTTATATGAATAATCATCGGACGTTATACTGTGTAAAAAATAAGAAGAAGCTAAATCTTTTGAAAAATCCAGGATTACATTTTGTAAAAGCGGGATATTAATCTTCACTTTTGAAGCTGGAATATTTGATATTTTATAAAAATAGTAATATACAATTTTTTTTGCATTTTCTAATTGCAATAAATGAGATAAAGAATTAATAGTCAACTTATTAAGCTCTTTGTAAAAATGATCGACACTAAAAATAAAATCTTTATAGTATGCTATGGTATCTTTTTTTTCAAAATGTTTTATTTTAACCATTTGTGTATTAAATACAAGGTTATAGTTTAATTTAATATTATTAAACTCTTTAAAAAGATTAGGAAGTAGCCATGGATATATATTTGATTCTTCAATTGATTTTAGATAGTTAAATTCACGAGAATTTTTGTATCTTTCAATTGAAACAAAAAGATCAACATTATCATTGCTATTTATATTTATTTCTTCTTTACTTTTGGAATTAGGTATTTCTAATATACTTTTTGTTGAGACAGGCTTACAGTGATTATTTAATAATATTAAAGTAGCAATTGCTGATGTTTTGCAACTGGTATTGGCAAATACAATTTTGTCGTTAAAGTGCAAATTATTTATTTTTTCTATAATATCATCCAGATAAATTTTCTCATTTTTAAATTCTGCTAAAACTTTATTATTTTTATTAGTAAACAGGGGTTTAATAAAAAAATCAATGGCATTTAAAATAGAATAATCACAGTACAATTTGTTTTGTTTTTTTAATTGTTGCATAGGAGTATTGAGATTTTCAAAGGATTTAG
>CAZWGG010000776.1:0-2787 GCA_964633305.1 uncultured Bacteroidales bacterium | reverse complement strand
TCTTTTTCTCATCTTCTGTAATCTGTTTTTCAAGTCGTATTAACCGGTTTGCAAGTGAAATAAACAAGTCTTCATCATGTGCACCCATTGTGATTGCAAATAACAGGTCTTTTAAAGAAGCGCCCTTTTTTCTCTCTAATGGGCGGGAATCAGTCTTTTTGGATTTTGTTGCGCCTACAGCATCAACAATAACAAAATGGGTTTTAGCATATTTTGCGGTTCTTGTGACACGTTTTAAATCTTCAAAATTGATAGTCCTTGTTCCTCGGCCTTTCATTTGTTCAAAGTAATTGATACTCTTTACATCCCTCATAAAAAGCAGGATTTCCAGAGGTTTTACATCTGTCCCGGTTGCAATCATATCTACTGTTACTGCAATACGAGGAGCCCAGGAATTACGAAACCTGTTTATTACTGATTTAGGATCTTCTTCAATTTTATAAGTCACTTTTTTACAAAAATCATTTCCTTCACCAAACTCTTCTCTTACGATAGTTATAATATCATCAGCATGGCTGTCTGTTTTTGCAAAAACCAAAGTCTTTGGAACTTCAAACTCGCCGTTTTCATCAAACCTGTCCGGGAAAACATGGGGGAGAGCATCTTTAAAAGCCCTGGTGATATTTCGTATCTGACTTGGGTTTACGACATCTTTATCAAGCTTGTTAGGAGTATAAACATAATCCTCATCAAGCCGTTCCCAGCGTTTTTTTCTGGATAGCTTTTCTCTTTTATCCACATATTCTTTGGCTTTTATTTTAGAACCCTGTTTGCTGATTTCTGTCTCTATGGTATAAATATCATACGGTACATTCACACCGTCTGCTACAGAATCTTCATAGGAATATTCACTAACAACATTTCCATGAAAAAATCCGAATGTCCTCTTGTCCGGTGTTGCAGTTAACCCTATGAGAAAGGCATCATAATAATCGAGCACCTGTTTCCAGAGGTTATAAATTGATCTATGACATTCATCGATTATGATAAAATCAAATTGTTCAACAGGATTTTTAGGGCTGTATTCAACAGGAACAGGTTCCTTTGGCTCCCAGCTTCTTTCGTTCGGATTTTCTTTTTCAAGATTCTCATCAAGTTCTTCACCTTTTAGTATTGAATAAATCCTTTGTATTGTAGAAATACAAACATGGCTGTCTGTTGCTATATAACTCGAACCAAGACGCTGTACATTATATAGTTCTATAAATTTCCTGTTATCATCATTAGGCTGATATTTTAAAAACTCCTGTTCAGCCTGTTCTCCCAGATTTTTTGTATCTACTAAAAAAAGGATTCGTTTTGCTTTTGCAAATTTCAATAACCTGTAAACAAAAGTGCAGGCAGTAAATGTTTTACCGGAACCTGTAGCCATCTGAATTAAGGCTTTGGGTTTATTCTTTTTAAAGGATTCTTCAAGATTTTTAATTGCTTTTTTCTGTGCCGGTCTAAGTCCTTCTTCATTTAATACAGGTAAATCAAGTAATTTATCTCGTAATGATTTATCATTTTTTAACCATATTGATAAGGTTTCCGGTCTGTGAAAGTAAAACACTTCACGAGCCCGCGGTTTAGGATCTCTGTAATCTGTAAAATGTGTTATAACCCCAGTGCTTTCATATATAAAAGGAAGCGGGTCATTATTCAAATACTTCAGTTTGCTTTTAGCATAGTCAGAGGATTGGTCTTCGTGGACTGTTAATCTTTCTCCTTCTTCTTCTCTTTTAGCTTCAATAATTCCACATGGTTTTCTATCTACAAAAAGTATATAATCGGCGGGACCTATATTGGTTGAATATTCTCTAACAGCAAGACCAATACCAGCAGAAAAATTAATTTTGTCTTTGGATTGCACAATCCATCCAGCATTTTGAAGCATCGAGTCAATTGTGTCCCTTGCTTTTTGTTCTGGATTTTGATTATACACCCCTATTTTTTCTCCTTATTTTTAACCCATGCATCTACTTCTGAAAGCTTAAACTTCCATAGTTTTCCCACTTTATGTGCTGGGATATCTTTTCTGATAATCCATTTATAAAGTGTGTCTGGTTTTATACTTAAATATTCCGCAGTTTCTTTTACAGAATACCAGCGATTTTCCATAATAATTCCTCAATCTGTCCAAATCATCATATATAATAATAAAGATTATGGGCGATTTTTCAGGAATTAACAAGGGAATACTTTTAGAACCTACTAAAGATATATAATGAAAGTGTAAGCAATAGACCAAAATATCTAACGAAATCCCGTTTTAAGCTTGCTTTGGAATGTGAAACTAAACTTTATTATACTGGAAAATCAGAATATCCTAATAAAAAACAAGAAGATCCGTTTTTAATGGCTCTTGCAGAGGGCAGATATCAAGTAGGTGAACTTGCCAAACAATATTATCCTGGTGGTGTAGAAGTTAAAACGCTTGATAAACAAGATGCCTTAAAGCAGGCAATGGATTTATTAAATAATGAAAATATTACAATTTATAAGGCTGCAATAAAATATAAAAATAGCTTTATAAGAATCGACATTCTTGAAAAAATATATTTTACCTACGGATTTCGCAGCACTTATTGGCGAAAATTACAGGTGGCCCACTGTCCGGTGGGATATCCGAATGGATTGTTTTTTTATTACCTGTTTTCCTTTTATATTATATTTTTTATTTTTCACTAATATATACAACTGCTTTTTCTTTGTGCTTCAAAAAAGTGTGTGAAAACATGTAAAATTTATGATAATATACAAGCAAATATGCAGATATGGTGGGTAATAGACATGCAAAATTTCAGT
>CAZWGG010000775.1:0-2794 GCA_964633305.1 uncultured Bacteroidales bacterium | reverse complement strand
GGTAAATGCGGGGATAGCCTTAATCCTCTTGATATTGTGAAATTTACCTCAGCTTATGCCCAATGGATAAAAGAACAATTGCCTGGGAAACAACTAAAAATAGTTTTAGGCAGAGATGCACGTATCAGCGGTGAAATGGTTGATAAAATTGTTACAGGTACATTGTCAGGAATGGGGATTAATATTATCAATCTTGGGTTAACTACAACTCCAACAGTTGAAATAGCTGTTACCGAAACAGATTCTGACGGAGGAATAATACTTACGGCCAGTCATAATCCCCGTCAATGGAATGCCCTGAAACTATTGAACTCAAAAGGTGAATTTATATCTGCACGAGATGGTGCTGAAATTCTTAATAAAGCTGAAAAAGAAGAATTCAGTTTTTCAGATGTCGATTCCCTGGGTAAAATACAATCATTAAATAACTTCAATGAAGTACATATTCAAAAAATTCTTGAGCTTCCTTTAGTTGATATAAATGCAATAACCAAATCTCATTTCACGGTTGTTATTGATTGTGTTAACTCGGTTGGAGGGCTTATTATTCCAAAATTATTAAAATCATTGGGTGTGGAAAAAGTTGTAGAACTGTATTGTGATACCAACGGTGAATTTCCTCATAATCCCGAACCATTACCAGGGCATCTTTCCGATATTTCAGATATGATGAAAAAGAATAATGCTGATGTGGGCTTTGCAGTTGATCCAGATGTTGACAGACTGGCTATTGTTAATGAAGATGGAACGATGTTTGGAGAAGAATATACACTGGTTTCGGTTGCCGATTATGTTCTCCAACATACTCCCGGAAACACAGTTTCAAACCTTTCTTCAACTAAAGCACTTCGGGAACTTACAGAACATTATGACAGAAAATACTATGGGGCTGCCGTTGGTGAAGTGAATGTTGTTGAAAAAATGAAAGAAGTAAATGCAATTATTGGAGGAGAAGGGAATGGAGGGGTAATTTATCCTTCACTACATTACGGGAGAGACGCCCTTGTAGGAATCGCCCTGTTCCTTAGTCACCTTGCAAAAAGTAAGGTGAAATGTACACAACTCAGAAAAAAATACCCGTCTTATGTGATATCCAAGAACAAACTGGAAATAAATACGGGTATAAACATAAATAAGATGCTGGAATTAGTTAAGCAACAATTTACTGATTTTCCCATAAACAATGAAGATGGACTAAAAATTGAATTTGATGAAGGATGGGTACATTTAAGAAAATCGAACACAGAACCAATTATTCGTATTTATTCCGAAGCTGAAAATGCCGAAAAAGCAAAGATGCTGGCTCAAAAAATAATTAATAAAATAAAGAATATAGCTGATGCAAATTAATCAATAAACTCTGAATAACCCTATTATTAATGAAAAAAAGACATATTATTTTTTTGATTATTATTGTTTTAACCCTAATAATTATTATAATACTGGGAAGAACAACAAATACCACTGATAATTTACAGGTAGAAACAGAAGTACAACGCGGCAAATTTGATATCATAGTAACTGTAACTGGTGAATTAAATGCCAGAAACTCGGTAGAAATTGAAATCCCAAGAAATACTTTACGGGACTTACGAATATTCGAAATATCAATTGGAGAGCTCATCCCCGAAGGAACGGTTGTTGATTCCGGAGATTTTGTGGCCAGGCTTGATGATTCTAATGTTCGAAGTGCATTAACAACAATAATGGAGGAAATTAAGAGCAGTCAAGATGAAATTGAGAGTGCAAGAATCGATTCATCTCTCGATCTGCGTGGCCAGCGTGATAATATAATTAATCTTAAATATGGTGTTCAAGAAGCAGAAATTGCACTTGAACAATCAAAATATGAGTCACCTTCAGTTATTAGAAAAGCAGAAATAGACTTGGAAAAAGCCAAGCGTCAATTAAATCAGTCCCTTGGAAACTATAAACTAAAAGTAAAGCAATCTCAAGTGAACATCAGGCAAAAATTAATAGCCTTAAATAGAAAGTTCCGTGAACAGGAAAAAATAATGCAAGCACTAAATAATCTAATTATCAAGGCCCCAGCATCAGGTATGGTTATATATAGAAAAGAAAGGGACGGCTCAAAAGTGGCTACAGGAAGCAACATTCAGGTTTGGAGAGATCCAACAGTTGCTACATTACCCGATCTTACTTCGTTTAATTCAACAACCTATGTTAATGAAATAGATATTAGCAAAGTTAAGGTTGGACAACCCGTTCAGGTCGGAGTTGATGCCTTTCCGGATAAAAAATTTAGTGGGAAAGTAGTTTCAGTAGCCAATATAGGTGAGCAATTACCCAATGCCGATGCCAAATTATTTGAAGTTGTAATTGCCGTTAATGGTACCGATCCGGTGTTAAGACCTGCAATGACCACAAGTAATGCAATAATTACGAAAAGTTTTGATGATGTGCTGTTTGTGCCATTAGAAGCTGTGCATACCAACGACACTTTAACTTATGTCATAAAAAAGAACAAAACAAAACAACTTGTTGTTCTTGGAGATGCCAATGAAGACCAAATAATAATTCATGAAGGGTTAAAAGAAGGGGAAAAGATTCTTTTATCTGCTCCTGAAGATGCTGATGAATACGAATACGTGGGGAAAGAACTTATTCCTAGAATAAAAGAACAAATGCAAAAAAGGGAAGAAGAAAATTCCTTGCCTGAAAATCTTCCTGATTTTGAACAGGGAATGAAAGGAATGGGAAAATTCTTGCTCGATAGTATCAAAAAAAGAGCTGTTTCATCCGGAAACAGGAAAAGGCAATCAGCTCCTGTACC
>CAZWGG010000774.1:0-2795 GCA_964633305.1 uncultured Bacteroidales bacterium | reverse complement strand
TAGCATATCTTGACGGAGAAAATCCCAGGCTGGTTATGAAGTTTGATAACCGCAGGGCAGACATAATATTCAACCTTATGTTGGCTGCATACGATTTTGATGGTACAAACGTTACTCTTCGCTGGCGATGGTTACGAGAGGGAGTAAGCTATGCAAACAATTTTCATCAAATTAGAATTATCGATATTAACCAGGATGGAAAAGATGATATCTGCGATGGTAGTTATGTTGTATTAAACAATGGAACTTTTTTCTATGGAATTGAAGGTAACGTTCACGGTGACCGTTTTCATATTACTGATATGGACACTGATAGGCCCGGACTGGAAGGATATGGTATTCAGCAGGCGGAGAATGGCACTACGAATCAGTTTCCATGGTATTATTATGATGCAACAACCGGTGAAAAGTTATTGACAGGAGACAATCCACAGGATGTAGGAAGAGGGACAGTGGCCGATATTGATCCGCGTTATAGAGGATACGAGATGTGGTCAATTGAAGGAGTATATAATATTAATCACCAATTAATCTCAACTCCAATGCCAACTGCCAATTTCAAAATATGGTGGGACGGTGACCTACTTGGTGAAATACTTGATGGTACTAATATTGATAAATGGGATTATAACTATTCAAACCAAATAAGGCTTTTTACCGGGTTAAATATCCGCTATACCTGGCGAAATGCCCCTCCTTTTTACGGAGATATTCTGGGTGACTGGAGAGAAGAAGTACTCTGGGAAAAAGATGACCATTCCGCTATGCGAATTTATTCAACAATAGAAAATACCCCATACCGTATATATACACTTCCACATAACCCAGGTTATCGGGCATGCCTTACTGTAAAAGGCTATTACCAGTCAAACCTCGTGGATTATTATTTGGGAAATGGAATGGTTACCCCTGCTCTTCCCAACATTCATTGCTTAAACATGGAAAAAGACTGTGGAAATATTCCGGCTTCATGGAAAAGTTGTGATATTGGCCAGGTTAATTTTTTAGGTTGTGCCTCAAAAAATGATAAGGTTTTTTCTATAAGTGGCTCCGGAACTGATATTTGGGGTTCGAATGATGAATTTCAATTCGTTTATCAAATGATACTCGGCAATGGTGACATTATTGCCAGGGTACTAAACATTGAAGATACAGATCCTCTTGCAAAAGCAGGGGTAATGATCCGGGAATCACTTACTGTTGATTCAAAATATACTATGATTTCTCTCACGCCGGAATATGGAATAGCATTTCAATTCCGTTCAAATACGGGAAATTCAACGGCGTTTATCAATCAGCCGGATTTAACTGCCCCTTATTGGATTAAACTGTCTCGCAATGGAAATACTTTAACTGGCTACTATTCTTCAAACGGACATAACTGGTTCAGATTATCTTCTGCAACTATTGAAATGAAATCCGGTGTTTATATTGGTTTGGCTGTTACAAGCCGAAGCAATACTAAACGTTGTAACTCACAATTTGATAATGTTAGTGTCACCGGGACTAAAGCAGGTACAATACTGGGTGAATACTGGTACAATATTGCTGGCACAAAAGTTTCTGATCTTACTTCAAATGAAAAATTTCCTGATAATCCGGATGAAAGCTACTATCTATCCAGCTTTGAACTACCAGAAACCAATTGGAAGGATAATTACGGAACACGTATGCGTGGCTACTTACATCCTGGAGAAACAGGAAATTATACTTTTTGGATAGCTGGCAACGATTCGTGTGAACTATGGTTAAGTACTGATACAAGTCTGTCCAATAGCAGATTAATAGCAGAGGTTCCAGGATGGACACTTCCTCGTGAATGGGCCAAATATAGTGCACAGAAATCTGCTCCTGTTTCCCTTAATGCCGGACAAGCCTATTATATCGAAGCATTACATAAAGAAGGAAGTAATGGAGATAATCTTTCTGTAGCATGGGCGGGACAGGGAATCTCACTGCAGGTTATTGATGGTGCATATCTCTCTCCCTGTCCTAAAAAAGATGACACAGGAGGGGAAACAAGCATTCATGTAGAAAAAAAATCGATAATATACAATGTATATCCTAATCCGGCACAAGATGCAATTACAATTAATTTCCCTGAATCTATTGACTCATTATTTGAATTACGATTATATAATAAAAAGGGGGGACTTGTTCTTTTTGAATACATAACTAATAATACGTATACTATCAATTTAAAAAGATTCCTACCTGGGATATATATATTGAAAATCTCAAATGAAAACAATTCGTTAATAACAAAAATTTCAAAGCAATAATTAAATTTTAAAAAACAGTTAAGGATGAACAAGACATTTTATTTAATACATATTTTTTTGATAATCAATATATCTCTTCTTTGTAACATTGTAAATGCTCAACGTCAAATGGAGAATCTTGATCGTGGCCTGATAGCAATAAAGGCCGATACAGGTGTTTACTTAAGTTGGCGTGTCTTAGGAACCGAATGGCAAGATGTTGGTTATAACCTTTATCGCAATCTGGAAAAGCTAAATGTTATCCCAATCACAGGGGCCACTAACTTTGTGGATTCCCTGGGAACTACTGATGCGATTTATTCAATAGCACCTGTGAAAGAAGGTGTTGAAGGGCAACGATCAATACAGACAACTGTATGGGAACAAAATTACCTTGAAGTTCCGCTTCAATTACCTGTAGGTGTTACCACTCCCGATGATTATACCTGCACTTACAGTGCAAATGATTGTAGTGTCGGGGATCTTGATGGGGACGGGCAATACGAAATTGTGTTAAAATGGGATCCATCCAAC
>CAZWGG010000773.1:0-2802 GCA_964633305.1 uncultured Bacteroidales bacterium | reverse complement strand
AGGATAAAAAAACTTATGGTAAACAAAACAATTCCTAATATAATAGGTGTTTTTAAACCCCTTTTGTCTGACCACTTACCTGTGAGCGGGGCAACCAGTCCTTGTATAATTCCTACCGGAAGGAATATTGAACCCGATTGCTGTGCAGTATATCCCAAAGCATTCTGAAGGTATAAGGGCAATAAAAATACCCCGCCGAAAACACCAACACCAAAAAGAAACATGATAATGTTGGAAATACCAAAGTTTTTATTGAGCAACAAACGCAAATCCATCAAGGGTTCATCTACTGTTAATTCGGTTGTGATAAAAACGACTAATGCTATCAGAGAAATTGCGAATGAAATAAGCAGGTATGGGGCATTCCATCCTTCAGAATTGGTTGCCGCAGTTCCTTCGCTCAATGCATATATCATCAAAGGTAAAAATATGATGACGGATGTAAAACCAACCAAATCGAATTTACGAAGATTTTTGCTTTTATATTCTACCTGGATTATAAATGTCGCAAACAATGCAAAGGTACCTACAGGAATGTTCACCGTAAATATTGATTGCCAGTTAAAATGATCAACAAGGTAACCGCCAATTAATGGTCCAAAAGAAATTGATGCCGCAGCAGAAATTACCCAGAACCCTATTGCCACTCCTCTTTTTTCGGGCGGGAACTCCCTCGAAACAATGGCCATTCCCAAAGGCTGTATCATCCCTGCACCCAGTCCCTGGATAATACGGGAAATTATAAGTGTATTTTCATTGTTAGAAAGTCCGCAAAATAAAGAACCTAAAGTAAAAAACAATAAACCTAAAAAATAGATTAGCTTATAGCCATACTTATCGGCTAGCCAGCCTGAAGTGGGTAACATCATTGCAAGAGCGAGCATATAGGCTGTTAAAACCCATTCAATTTTATCGATACTTACTCCAAATGATGCCATAATTTTGGGCAAACCCACGTTCACAATTGTTGCATCAAGAACTGCCATAAAAGTTCCCAACATTACGTTTGCCAAAAGAATCCATTTATAGCTGTTGTGCCTCGGATGAAAAAACGTATCACGAGGACGAAGTGTTCTTCTTATTCTGTGTAATAACGACGGATGTCTCACAATTAATCCCTTATAATTTTAACCACAACAGATATACCGGCTAATATTTTGTAATTATCCAAAGATTTATGGTTTTCTGTGCCATCAATAGAAATCTTCACTGGTACCCTTTGTGTAACTTTGGTAAAGTTCCCCGAAGCATTATTTGGTGGAATAAGTGAAAACTGGGATGCCGTGTTCGACCCTCTTGCAAAGACCTTCCCTTTAAAAGTTACACCAGGAAATGCATCAATAGTGAAAAGTGCTTTCTGGTTCAAATGTACATCGGCGATCTTGGTTTCTTCAAGATACACCAATACCCATAATTTTTTATTATTGGTAAGGGTAAAAATAGATTGGCCCGGTTGGGCCAAATCGCCTTTTAAAAGCCATTGTCTTGCCACAATTCCCGAAATGGGGGCATATAATCTTGTGTTTTTCAATTGAGTTTCAACAATCTGAACCTGGGCTTCTGAAGATTTCACAGCTGCCCTGGCACTTACAACCTGGGCTTCCGAAACTTTTAATTGTGATTTTGCTGCATTAAGTTGTGCCTTACCGGCATCATATGCATTTTTTGCATGGTCGTACTTTTCTTGTGAAATAACACTGCCTTCAAACTGGCTTTTTGCCCGGTTGTAGTCATCCTCTGTCCGTTTGAAATTTATTTCAAGTATCCTGATATTTTCACTATTATACTTGTATTGAGCTTCCGCCTGTAACATATTGGCCTCTGATAGGTACTTCAACGCTAAAAAATGAATTTTTTGAGCAATAAGGTCGCTGCTATCTAGTTCGGCCAGCAGTTCCCCCAACTGAACTGAATCTCCTTCATTAACATAAACATTAACCAGGCGGGCCATCATTTTCGAGCTAACCGATATATTGTCTGTATCTATATAAGCATCATCGGTTTTAATAAATTTCGAGTATTGCCTGTACCAATACCCCCCCACAACCACAATCAATATTATCACGATAAACAAAGGTAAATATACTTTGATTTTCTTTTTCGCATTATGCTCTTTCATAACCTTTTCTTTGTTTGAAAATATCCTGTTTTGTTACTATTTAATGGCTTTTAGAAAACACTACTTTAAAAATATATAAGTTTTCTTATTAGCACTATTTAAAATCAATAGCCTGAAACTTCAGGCCTGATATAAAAATGTCAATAAACATTTTGTTTTTTTTTACCAACATATCAAATTCGTTCTGGGTCATATAATAGAACTGCTTATCTTTAATCATGGCCACCCGTATCCCGCGCAATAAATCAAAAAGCAAAGATGCTATTTCTTCAGGGTTATTAACATTCAATACTCCCTGTTTGTTCCCTTTTTTAAGGATATCAACTATCACTTCTTTTTCAAACTGTTGAAATAAACCAAGTGTACAACTAATCAAACTGTTTAGTTTTTTCATCTCATCATATTTGAACTGACCTAGGTTTACCAAAGTCCTGAAATGAATTAACCGCAAATGGATATAAGTCTTCAACATTTCAAAAGGATCATCAAGCTTTTGTAGTTTATTTATCAAATTCGATTTAAACACATTGAATTCTTTCTCCACCACAGCATTATAAAGATGTCCCTTATCAGGGAAATAATAATATAAAAGACTTTTAGACATATCAAGATCATTGGCAATTTCGTGCATGGAGGTTTTTTTATATCCAAACTGACCAAATCGTTCCTGAGCTGCTCTGATT
>CAZWGG010000772.1:0-2821 GCA_964633305.1 uncultured Bacteroidales bacterium | reverse complement strand
ACAATATAGATTTTTTAATTGATAATTTATGGAACACGCTTGAACTATCAAGAGGCGTTGGACTGGCAGCTCCTCAGGTTAACTATAATAGCAAGATATTTATTGTAAATAGTAATTTAATGTATGATGATTTAGCAGTATCAGAGAGAGAAAAAAAATTTTCAGGCGATACAGGAATCCGGGAAACTTTCATCAATGCCAGGATAATAGCAAAATCAGAGGAAGAATGGTATGAACCGGAAGGTTGCCTGAGTATTCCGGGAATAAATGAACCTGTTGATCGTTCATGGGAAATTATTGTTGAATTCTATGATAGGACTTTTACTCCGCATAGAAAACAATTCTCAGGATACACTGCAAAGGTAATCCAGCATGAATACGACCATACAAATGGTATATTATTCATTGACCATTTGCCTGATTTGACAAAGAAAATTATTAAAGGAAAATTAAAAAAAATTCGGGAAGGCAAGGTAGAAACCGATTATCCCATTAAATTTTTGTAATATTAATACACGATAAACATATTTGAAATAGATTTTAGAATGAGAAGGATTGACACATCAAAACTTTCCAGGGATGAGTGCTGGCCGGTTCAAATTAACGGCACAGATCATTGTGAAAACTGCAAATTTACCGGCTTATCTGCATGTGTGGGAAAAGAAATAAGAAAAACCGGTAAAAACAAAAAAGGATACAAAATTGGAAGAAAGGGTATTATCGTATGAAGTTAACAGTTTTGACCGAAAATATAGCCGGTGGCCATTTTATGGCTGAACATGGGTTGTCTTATTTTATAGAATATGAAAAACAAAAAATTTTGTTTGATACCGGCCATAGTGACGTGTTTTTGAAAAATGCTGAAAAACTCGGTATAAACATTTGTCAAGAAATAGAAACCATAGTTTTAAGTCACGGGCATTGGGACCATGGAGACGGATTAAAATATTTGGAAAAAAAAACACTACTCTCCCACCCTGCCGCATTTATTAAAAGATACAGGAAAAATGACATGTCAACTATTGGTTTGACATTAAGTAAAAATCAACTGGAAAAAAAGTTCAGCTTAATTACTTCTGATAAACCTTATAAGATAAGCGATAATATAATTTTTCTTGGTGAAATTCCCCGTTTAAATGACTTTGAAGCACAAACAACAGACTTTATTAATGAAAAAGGAGAACCTGATTTTGTATGGGATGATTCTGCATTAGCCGTTATTCAATATAATGAACTAATAATTATTACAGGATGCTCCCATGCTGGAATTTGTAATATAACCGAATATGCAAAAAGAGTTTGTGGCATAAATAATGTTAAAGCAATAATTGGCGGATTTCACTTGAAATACAATAACCTGCAAACAAAAAAAACAATTCAATACCTGAAAACTCAAAATGTTAAAAATATTTATCCTTCACATTGTACTGAATTGGAGGCACTTTCAGCCTTATATCACGAATTTGGTATTCAACAGGTAAAAACCGGAATGATTATACAATTATAATGTCAAAAATTATCCGAACGTAAACGTAACAGGGTTAAATAAAACAATTATTGGATGTACATGTTTCAAAAAAAGATTAATAAAGTAATCCAAACAACCATAAAGGAACCCGGTTATAAATGCCTGTTTCTATTTCATCACTCACAATAAAAGCATTTTTATCTCCTTCAATTTGTTTAAATTTTTTGCTTTTACCTCCAATTTCAAATACATATTTATCATCTACCAAAAAATCAGCTTTATTGTGGAGCGATACCCTATGGTTAACTTTTAATTGGTTTAGAAAAAATATCTCACGCATGCCTCCTGTACTGACTAATTCTGAAAATAAATACACCAAATTTGTGGTGTTCAGGTATATCTTTCAGGCCTTTGCAGAATTTGTTTCATTTTGCTGTTTGTTATCAGCAGATTCAGAAAATATTGCTGAATAAATTACACAAATAACAAAGTATCAAGGAAATAACATAGTAAAAAAAATCAAAATAAAATTATCATCAACCTTGTGTGTTGAACAAAATAAACAATCGAATGTTAGTAACCTGTAAATCCTTTATAAAGGAAAGGATATAATCACTATAAATATGATTAACAAACTTATTGCTAACAAATCACTGGCAGTATTTAGCCTGTTATTAATTGTATGGTTTAATACAAGTTGCATACAATTGAAGGCACAACAGTATATACTCCAGGCAGAAAAGAGTTCAATAACTATCCGTGGTACATCAAATTTACATGATTGGGAAATGAAAGCTACAGATTTTTCAGGTAAAATGATGATTAAATCCGAATCAGGGCGCATTCAGGCAATTTATGAAGTTTATCTTTCGGTAAGTAGTGAATCGGTTGTATCAAATAGTAAAATAATGAACTCAAAAGCCCACGATGCTTTGAAAAGTGAACAGTTTCCCCGGATTACTTATGAATCTGTTAATGTATCAATAGATACCAGTACAGCAAACATATTTATTGGAAAAACAACCGGTATAGTAAACATTGCCGGCAAATCAATACAGGTAATCATTCCTTTTAAAGGCACAATTAACGGTAATGGTATACTACAAGCAAAGGGAGAATTTTCCCTAACCATGACCAGCTTTAACATTAATCCTCCAACAGCTTTATTTGGCGGATTAAAAACAGGAGACAAAATTATTATTAACTATGATTTCATATTTAAACGTGTACCAACTAATTAGTCTTTGCAAGAAAACGCCAAATACTGCGTTATTCTTGCCTTGAAAATAGTCATTTATAATCAGTAAACTCCTCATTTTCAATGCTTAGAAAGCCTTGTCTTTGACGTTTTCT
>CAZWGG010000771.1:0-2824 GCA_964633305.1 uncultured Bacteroidales bacterium | reverse complement strand
TATCTTCGAGCATTCTACTTAACATATTTAATGATACATATTTGCTGTCTGAAAGAATTGCCTCTTTAATTGAATCATCACAAGCTTGACATATTTCTGCATGACTCAATAATTCAGCTTTTTCGATAGTTTTAGTAATAGATTCTTTTGGTAAAAATTGACCTAGTCGATTTGAAATAAGCCTTTTAATCTGATTTTTATCTGGTAAGTTATAATTAAAAATATCATCAAATCGTCTAAAGAGCGCTTGGTCAAGTATATTAATATTATTAGTTGCAGCTACTATAAAACTTTCAGATTTGTCGTGCTCAATAAATTGCAAAAACGCATTAAGTACTCTTCGCATTTCACCTACATCATTATCCTTGCTTCTTTCTGAGCCTATAGCATCAAATTCGTCGAATAAATAAACTCCTCTCGCTTCATTCAGTTTTTCAAAAATCTGTCTTAACTTAGCACTGGTTTCACCCATAAACTTAGTGACAAGTTTATCCATTAAAACGATATATAATGGGAGTTTTAATTCATTTGCAATAACCGAAGCTGTCATTGTCTTTCCTGTCCCAGGATTCCCAGTTAATAGAATTTTTCTACGATTTGTTAATCCATACTTTTTAATTTTTTCCTTCTGAATATATTCTCTAATAATCCGATTTATTTTATCTAATAAGGGTTCCTCTACAATTAATTCAGATAAATGGGTTTGTGTGTTATTTGAAAGAATTAAATCACTTAAATCGGGTGAGAACATAATGACTTTGCGCCCAATATTTGATTTGTTCTTATCAATCAAACCTTTAATCTCATCTGCAAGAACTTTATGACCTTGTCTAGCCTCATGAGCAGCAACCTGTAATGCAATAGTCATAAATTGCTCTGAGTTATTCTCAAAGTGAGATTTTAAAAGGGATTTTATTTGTTGAGCTGTTGCCATTAGTATTTAAAATTATCTGCAATTATAAGAAAAAATCATGTTTATATTTTCAAATCAAAGGATTATTAATGAACAATCCGGGGTTGCAAAGAAAGCAAGTGTGTGGAATACGAAGGGACGGTTGTGGGACGGGCTGGAACACTCTTGCTTTGTGCGTAGGCCCTTGGGCTTCCCTCACGGTCAGCTTTCCCTACATAAGTGGGGGGTTAATCCTGCATTTGGCAGGAAAAGGTGCGGGCTTACCATTCTGCATTTATAATCAAACTGTACTACGCACCCCAGGGTTACCCCCGGCGCACATCCGGTCGGCCGCATCTGGCAGAACAGATGGTTTAATCGTTAAAAAAACGTTAAACAGTTGATTATAAACCGTTCATGTCGCAAATAAGAATAGTAGCCGATTGCGTGGCACTTTCCTGTCAAGTTACACAAAAGTTGAAGCGGGCTACAACCCTTGAATTTACTACAGAGTCGGCTATTATTTTTATACTTTGTTAGGCAGCGTAATATTTTAGAACGAGATAATCTCATGATACATTTTTATCGCATAATTATCTGTCATAGCAGCAATAAAATCTATAATACTTCTAATATAATCTTTTTCAAGTTTAACATCGTAAATTACTTGGTTCTTAAATCTTTTCCTATTCCTAAATTTAATATCCAAGTTGCTATATTTTATTAACCAGCCACGAAATGCACGAATCAGCTCAGGATAAGTATTTCTATTTAAATAAAGTATCTTATCAAGTTCATTTGAATCAAATAAATCTCTAAGTGTTTCAAATAAAGTATTAATAATTAGACCTGAATATTTCTTATAGTACTCAATTCTTGGATGCTTATAAATATACTCGATATTAAAATCCTTAACAGAATTAATAAGTTTTAAATGTCTGGAGGACAATCTTAATCCTTTTTGAGGATTACTCTCTTGGCACAAATCAACAATTAAATCATGCATCAATACAGTATTATTAAGTCTTGGGAAATCGGCAATATCTTTTACGATATTTCTAAGTTCTAATAATTGTTTTTTGCCTAATAATTTTAACTCAATTGCATCCTCAATATCTCTTCCTAAATATGAAATTTTATCTGATATCTTTACAACACAAGCTTCCCAAGTGAAAGGTTGAAACTGATTAGGTCTTGTTATATCATATAAATCAATATATTCACTTCTCGGAGAAATTGAATCCTCATTTACTTCGCCACAATGAGATACAATACCATCTCGAACTGCATAACTCAGATTTAGATTTTGCTCAAAACCTTTTGGGTCGGGTAAAGTTCCTATATAATCACAAACATATATTCCATTACCTTCATGCCAGAATCTCGTCTCAAGATACTTTTCTGCAATATCCTTTAATCTTGTTTCTCCTTCGTGTCCGAATGGAGTGTGCCCCAAATCATGTCCAATTGCTATAGCATTAGTTAATTCGGTATTTAATCCTAGAAAATTCGCAATTGTATAACTTACAGACGCAACATGGGTAACATGCTCCATTCTTGTACAAATATGGTCGTTATGTGTAGCAAAAAAGACTTGAGTTTTATGTCTTAATCGACGATATAATTGAGAATGCAAAATCCTATTATAGTCTCTTGTAAATTCACTTCTCATGTCATCGGAACGAGAATAGATATCATTAAATCTTTTGACACAATTCTCCCATTTAGGATTATTTGTTGTCATTTTCTCTTTTTTAAATTGTCCTGTTCTCATGTTCCTGAGTTTTTATGCTGCCTAACTTAATAGTATTCTATCAATCGTTACCCAAAAATAATTAAAAGAGCCGTTTTAACAAAACAGCACTCAAGTTGCAATCAACCACAGACAAAATGATTGATAGAATATAGTTGGACTAAGCCGTCCGCTGCTAT